>JANMME010000958.1:0-5833 GCA_031373015.1 Saprospiraceae bacterium | reverse complement strand
TGCCGGTGCTGGCGCGCTTCTGGAAGGATTTCTCGGCGCAGATCATCGAGAAGGAGTCGGTGGACCGCAAGGACGTCACGCAGGAGGTCCTCGATGAGGTTTGTCCCAAGTGCGGCAAGCATCAGCTCACCAACGCAAGACTCTTGGAGGGTGAGTGAAACCGTTGTTTGTCCGAATACCGCTGGATTGGGTGCAATGGACAGCGAAAATTCCTGGGCGTTTGCTTCTTTATCCCCCGACACAAAGCTGTAGGTCGCCGAGGCCGTGCAGCCGCTCCCGAACGTCACGGTCACGGTATAAACGCCCGGCAAGTTGACCGTGATTACGGCACTCGTTGCGCCGTTCGACCATGAAAAAGCCTCTGCAGAAGTGTTGGTCACAACTTCCAATTGCAGCCCGCCCGCAATCTGAGTGGTGTCAATTTCAAGGATTTGTGGCGCAAGCGGCTCCGCGTCTGGCAGCAGCCCGAAAGCTTCCCGCAGCGCATACCATACCTCTTTGGGTCGGCGGAAATCCCCCGCGATGCTTATTGAACCAAGATACTCTTCATTAGAAAAGGCATCAGGGAAAGCGCTAGGATTCCAGTACGTCCAGTATCCGCCGTTTTGCTGGGAGCCAGCCGGTGGAACCTTCCAGTATTCATCTTGCCATTCCGTCACCGTCCCGCCAATGCAAACCTTGCCAGGGTCGTTCGTCCAGAGGTTCGCGGCGATATCCTGCCACATAGCAATGTCCCAGACGGCTTGTTCGGCCTCGTCTTCGTAACCCGTGTAGGCTACATTGCCGTTGAACGAAGTGGTATGGTAAGAATCCACCCCGAATTCGGACATAAACATCGGCTTGTTGGTGAGCACCGCGTATTGCGCAAACAAATCGCCAAAAGACTTGCCTTTATAAGAATTGATGCCCCAGAAGTCCACACTTGTGCAAATCTGCTGGACAATGGTCTTAAAATTGGGAAATTGGCCGGGGATACCCAGATCGCCGTGAAACGAAGTGGCCGGGTGGTCAGGGTCGAGGGCATGGATGATTTTGGTCGTTTTTTCTACCATTTCGGCACAGTATTGCACATTCGGCGCATTTCCGTAGAAAAGGTTTATGTTCCACTCATTGGCAACCGACCAAGCCAACACAGCGGGGTGCGATTTCATGGCTTGCACGACGGCTTTGGCATTCACCGTGTCGCCGGCAGCATTGTCCACCGTGATAATGGCCATGATGCCATTTTGCCAGCACTTGTCGAGCACCGGCTTCCAAAGGGTTGCGTTGAGGTCGAAATCCACTGGGATGGTGACAGTGTTGGCGTGGGCGGCGCGCATATAGGCGAGGTCGAAATCGGCCACCAGTGGGTAGGCGAATTTGCGGGCCGCGTGGTCGGGCGTTCCCACCGTGGCAGCACTCCACAGCCAACCTTTGATGGTAAGCGGTTCCGGCAAGGCGAGGCAGCCGTTGGGCAGACGGCGTTGAAGCATCAATTGGTGGCCATCCACCCAAGCACGGGAAGGGCCGGACGGGACGGGGAATGGCACTGTCGCGTACAAGGGGATTTGGAACACCGTGCCTGCCTTGAGTGTCAAGTCGAATTCGAGCAAATCCCCTGGTGCGTATCCAGTGCGATTGACCGTCACTTCGACCGTCTGGTTTTGTCCAGCGGCGATGCTTCCGCTAAGTGGTTGGATTTCTAACCAAACCGGCAGGGAGGATGTTTCAATAGACCAGGACAACGCTGTGGTCTGATTGTTCAAAACTTTGAAGCGGACGATTTGCGCCGTTGCGCCAAATTCGAGGCGGCGGGGCGCAATGGAAACATCGGTGTTTTGCGCGGGAAGCAAAACAGCAAACAAGGTGAACAATGCGGTGAAAAGGGGGGCAAGCAGTGAAAATGGAGATCGTTTCATGGTTGAGTTTTTAATTTTGACAATGGTGTGGAGATATATCGCGTCGAGAGACAAAAGGTAAACGAAGCCCTCTTCAGCGCACAATCGCCAAATGAAAAACGCTCCACCTTCCGTTGGCGAACACTTGCAAATAGTACGAACCAGAGGGCAGGTCGCGCAAATCCAAGACTTTTGCCGTTGCCTTTTCTATTGAAAAATGTCGCAGTATGTGCCCGATCTGGTCAAGGATCTGCACCTCCAACAGATCGAATTGCGATGTTCCGGCAGCAGCAACTGTAACCAAACCATTGCTTGGGTTAGGCATGAATGAGATGCATAACGAATCGTTGGCGGGAGCTGCTTTGGCTACGAAAACAGTCGTTTGCGCAGCAGCAGTGCAGCCATTAGCACCGGTGACAGTGACACTATAAGTTGTTGCGGTAGCGGGCACGACGTGAATAGTGTTTGTTGAAGCACCGTTGTCCCAAAAATAAATCGAATCGGAAGAGGTAGCAGCCACGATAGCAGAACCGCCCCTGCAAACAACGCTTGGTTCAGCAGAGACGGTAACCAGTGGCAGGGGTTTGACGGTCACAGCGATGGAACGAACAAGGGTACAGCTGTGAAACGCAGCGGTTGCCGTCACCGAATAGGTAGTGGTAGCGCTTGGGACCACGGTAAAATGATTGGTCGTAAAGCCGTTGCTCCATTGGTAGGATGATGCGGCGCTTGCGGTCAACGTCGTAGGTTGTCCCGCGCACAAGCTTGGCGGGTCAGCTGTCAGCGTCAACTGGGAAAAACTTACAATGACACGGACGGAATCGATTTGCTTACAGCCTACGTCATTGGTCACGATCACAAAATAAGTATGCGACTCTGTCGGCGACACACTGATTGTGTCTGTTGTTTCGCCGGTATCCCAAAGGTATTCTACAGGGGGACTGCAAGAGACGGAAAGCACGGACTTGCCGCCCGCACAAACAACGCTCGGGCTTGCATGAGCGAAGCAAGTGAAAAAATAGTTCACTTGAACCATGACATTGACCCGCGCGCCGCCGCCCAGCCCATCGGTGACGGTGACCGAGTAATAGCTGCTGTATTGTGGCGATACTTTGATTTGATCGGTAGTGTCGCCCGTGCTCCATAAATAATGCTTACCACCGGAGGCTATCAGCGTCGCGGTGTCGCCCCGGCAAATGCTCGGTGCAACGGGTGTGACCGAAACGGGCGTGAGCAGGTAACGGTGAAAGCAAGTGGAATCGAGCGCGTTCTGATAAATTTCGAGCGGAAGAAATGGGCAGCCGACCACGCCGCCGAGCCCGCAGGGTGGAGGATTATAATTCAATGGAATCAAAAACGCGCAGAAATCTGTGGCTGACCAATCGTTCCCACCCGTCGCATAAGCACCGCCCCAAGTACCATCAGGTTTGACTGGAAAATAGGGCATAGCAAAAGTGGGCTTCGTCCACCAGTCAAGGTCGGGCACTTTGATAAACAGCGAGACTCGGTAATCTGAAGGGTTCTGGATGTTGACATGGCCGCCAATCCAATTGGAGCCACCGATGACAGGCTTGGAATCGATGACCAATAGCGCTTGGCTGTTTGCCCGGTGCGGGCACAAGCACACGAGGAAAAGTACGCAGCAAAAGAGCATTGAGATGGTGCGATAAGGTTTCATTGTATTCTATTAAAAAATTGAACTTGAAAAAACGAACGCGAAAACAAGCGCGCCGGGGCTTCGAGCCGCCGCGGCACGCTACAACTCAAATCTCGAACAAAAGACCCAGGGAGTGAAACCGATACTTCACACCCCAGTCCTTTTGAAAAAATGGCGAGAATGAGTATTCATAAAAAACACCAAAGCCGTAAGTGCGCAGCGAAGCCCGCCAGCCGACATTGACATTGGACAGCTGCAGCAAATCATTGCCGCTCTCCGACCGCTTGATTTTTTGCTCGTTTACTTTGTATGCGCTCCTATATTTAGAGCCGATGCGAAAATCAAAGCACGGTCCAGTGGACAAAAAAATGAGCCGCTTGTCGAATACCCGAAGCGACAGCGCCACATACTCCGCCGAAAGCGACAAGTACGACCCGCGAATGCACGGCTTTTTCGAATATGCATGGCTCGGGTCTCTGTCGAACGTCACGCGCCCGATGCCCGCCGAGTCGCTCACCACCACTGGTGAGTCGAAAGTGAGCGACTTCGACTTGTACCCCAAATCGAGCAAAACGATGTGAAGTGTTTGGCTTTCGCCGCTCAAAATTTTATTTTTGTTCAAAATGCGAGGCGCAAAAACGCCAATTGACCAATAGTCCGGGTCTGCGCCGCGCAGCAAGTCGTCGGGGTTGGCGAGCGGAAGTCCCTGCGTTTGAGCGGAAGCAGCGGAGCTGGTGAGAAGCAGGAAAGCGCACAGCCGCAGCGATGTGGTAAGAAGGATTGAGGCTGAGAGCTGCATGTATCGGTTGGACATAATAATAGGAATTTATATGAAAGATGAAAACACCGGTGCGCCAAAGGTTTTGACCAGAGCAACAGATGCGCCAAACATATTCAGTGAAATGCAGTAGAATGGATTCAAAAAAAATAAAGATGCTCAGAAATGGATACTTTTGCAAATGTACATTGATTTGACAGAATTCTGAAAAAAAACATTTTTCTGAAATAATGAGCACAGCCACAAACCTTACATGCCCACAATTCGCAGCCTTGATGTACCGAATCTTCGAGGTTTGTTATCCCAACCCAATTGATCGGGCCAGAATGTTGGGCGGCAACTCCAAATATCTTTTCGGATATGATATCGGCCCCAAGGATGCAGATATGTCCATCAGCAGAATCATGGAAAAATCACCCCAGGTCCGTGGCACGGTCAATGGCAGGGCGATTGAGAACTTTTGTAAAATTTACAATGAGAAGAACAAGGCGGGTGGTGACATTGAATTGAGTACCCGCTATTACAACGCTTATCTGAGTTTTGCCCAACTCAACTCCAATATGTTGGAAACCCTAGCACTCGAACTTGCCACCCGTTTCGGCGCAGCGTTCCCCCCAACCTACATCCGGGATATCGCAAACCTCACCGAAGTCAAATCTTCAGCTCCTGTGTCCAAACCCACCGTGTTTGCAGAGAACATCCACGCCTTCACCGCCAGTAATTGGTTTTTCTATTTTTATGAGTACGAAGCCCCCAAGCCTTGCCTAATTCGTTTGGTGATGAAGTTTGAACCAATGGGAAATAACTACGCTGTCCAACTCGTCAATACAAGTGAAAAATACGCAACCTATAAAGGGGAAATAAAGGAAATGACCGCCCGACGCCTACGCATCGAATTCATGGGGGAAGAAGGCAAAACCATGAGCTTTATGGCCCACATAGACCCTGTTGGCGACAGTGAAATTTACATGGGGAAGTTCATGAAAAATTCCGCTGGAGTGGTGTCTTGTTCAACGATTTTACACCGGATTCCAGACTCGATGCCGAATCCAACTCCAGAAACTTTCTATTATGGCGAGCCTGCCATGGATGCTTCTGTGCCAAGCCCCATTCGAAATTTCTTTGAACGAAAGGAATATGTTTACACTAAAGTCATCCGATCTTACAGCCTTGACCGGCTAGATGCGTGGTTGAAGAAGAAGCAGGAAGAGCGGGGGGAAGACATCGTGCGGCACATATTTATGGCTGCACCAGTTGGCGCTTATCACGATCAAAGTGAAATTGTTAACCAATTACAACAAGAAGTGAGAAGCGTTTTTCAGGAGCAAGAACAGGCCGACTCGCCCGCATTCAAAAACTTGCGTCAACAAATTGAAGAGCGTTTACATGAAAAATTGATCGGCTCAATCTACCCTATTGTCCACAAAGCCGAAAACTTTAGAAAGGATGTATTCAATTTTCAGGACGCAATACAAAAAAAATTTTCAATCGAGACCTACTTCGCTCCAAGGAACGATGACT
>JANMME010000082.1:0-2808 GCA_031373015.1 Saprospiraceae bacterium | reverse complement strand
GGTCAACAGTCAACGGTCAACAGTCAACGGTCAACAGTCAACGGTCAACAGTCAATCACATCAACCCGAATATCTTCGCATACTTCAGCATTTCCCCAGGGTTGCTGATTTTGAGTTTGCCGGTCATCATGGCCATCATCGGGTTCAGGTCGCGGGCGAGGAGTTTGGAAAGGGTTTCGCTGCTGGCGGTCACTTTGCAATTGGGCTCGCCCGAGAAGCCTTCCGATACCTCTAGTTTGCCGTTGTCAAGTTTGACCGTGTACTGGCCTTGATTGGTAACATCGAATTGGAAAAGCGTGCTAAGGCCTTCCACGGCTTCCGGGGCGACTTTTTCGGGAAGGGAAAAGAGGAATTGTTTTACGTCTATCATGAGTAGATGTGGATTTGTTGAATTGAGGATTTGTTTATTTGTTGTTGATGCTCAAAATTTAATCTTGAAAATCAAAGTGTTTCAGGAAGTTTGGGGGATTTTCGCCCAAAGGTAAAGCCACTACTGCAATTATGATTCAACAAAAGCGCCCTCCATTTACTGTGAACAGTTTACCGTACACCGCCTTGCTCATGCTCAGCGCCCTTACATTTCTCGCCTGCAAATCCTTCGAAACGCGCCCCGTGAAGCCCCCAAAAGGATTTGACTGGCAGGGACACCGGGGCTGTCGGGGACTGATGCCAGAAAACTCTTTGCCGGCTTTTTTGAAAGCGCTGGAGTTCCCGGAAGTGCTGACCCTCGAACTGGACCTGGCGGTCTCAAAAGACAGTACCCTGATCGTGAGCCACGAGCCTTGGTTCAATCCCGCTATTTGCGTGTACCCTGATGGCGACACCATCAAGGCAAAAGACTCCGAGAAATTTCTGATTTACAATATGAGCCTTATGGCTATTCAAAGTTTCGACTGTGGCAGCAGGGTAAATCCCAGTTTCCCAGAGCAGCAAAAAATGAAAACCTATAAGCCCACGCTCAGTGAAGTGGTCAAGGCGGTGCTTCCGCTCCGACCGGATATCCGCTGGAACATCGAGATAAAAAGCCAGCCTGAGTGGGAAGGCATTCGCCACCCGCACATTGGCGAGTTTGTGCAACTGGTTGTAGCAGATATCCGAAAACTGGGCATTGAAAAGTTGGTCACGGTGCAGTCGTTCGACGTGCGCGCCCTGCGTGCCTTGCACCTGCAGGCGCCAGAAATACAATTAGCATTCCTGATCGAAAACGCGGACAGTTTTGAGTCCAACATGGCGCGTTTGGACTTTGTGCCAGCTATTTACAGCCCGTATTACTTGGTGGTTAACAAGGACTTGGTAAAGAAATGTCATGCTAAAAACCTCAAACTCGTGCCCTGGACGGTGAACGATGTGAAATCCATGCGCCGCCTCATCCGCCTGGGTGTGGACGGGATTATAACGGATTATCCGAATATGATTCGGGAGGTTTCGGGCGGGTGAAGTTCGGGCAAAACAGGTCTGTTTCTTCCATTACATGTGGTGTATGGCCGAACACTTCCGCTCGCGGGAGCTGACCCAGTAGCCGATCACTGCGCTCCGGAGAGCAAGCGCAAGAAGTGAATTTTCACGCTGAAAAATTCTTCAAGGGGAGCATTTGAAATGTCGAGTGCCATTTGCTCGAACTTTGCTAATCTGGCGGAGGCCTCTTCTATAGAAATAAGCTCTTCTTTTTGAAAGATCTCTCCTTTGATAGCGTTCCCTCTAAGATTTTTAAGTTTTGGGGTGTTCAAATTCAAGACTTCAATCGCTTTTATAGCCTCTGAATCGTCTTCTGAAACTGGGCTGGTGATTATTTCGTCAAGGCCGATTTGGAGGTAAGTGAGCCGAGATTCCACATCTGGTTGCAAGGGTGAAAGTGGGAGCAATTCTTCTGCCTTATGCTTGTCACAGTATTGAGGATAGGATTTTGCCGCTGCTTTTCGGTCACGATTATCATCAGAACCACCATCACAAGCAGCTAACAGGTTGTCATATTCAAACATTCTTGCCCTGCCTTGAACTTTATCCTGCCCGTTTCGAGGAAAAAGATGTTCGATAACCGTGGTTTCTGTATTCCCAATGGCTTTTTGGCAATAGCAACATAAGTGTCTTTGTTCATCCAGCAATTCTCCCCGCAATTCTTGTTTGGTGTAATAAACAATACCTTCTTCCCGATGCTTGGGTTCGTTCTTCAAATCGCTCCAGGCACTTGGGGTGTTGGCATTTTTCCAGTCTTCAAATCCGCGAGGGGAAGGGTTTTTCCGGATGTACCTCATTGACTAAGAACCTTTAAGCGCTCCATCATGGAATCGGCTTGACGGAGTATAGGGTAATCGGGAGACGTTTCTTCAACGATCTGCTGACGTACTTCCATAGCTGGCCCAAACTGCCTTTTTTGAACCAATGTGAAAAGTTTTTCCACCAGTTCGGCCATGTGTTTTGGATACTTCGGCGTGTCCATTACCTCCTCCAAAATAGCATTGGTATCCATGCCTTTTGGGTTGCTCGACAGTTTGAGCACTTCACCGTCTTTGAGGAGGAAAATATCTTCGCTGTCCACACTGCTTAATACTTGGGGTGAATGGGTGCTTAAAAGAAATTGAATATTGGGGAAGGTGGCCAGTAGTGCAGGAATAACCTCGCGCTGCCATTTAGGATGAAGATGGAGTTCTATTTCGTCAATGAGGACGATGCCGCGGCCTTCAAGCGGGTTGCTCAGACCGGGATTGGCAATAGAGAGGCGGCGGGCGATGTCGCAGACGACCATGAGGAGCATTTTTTCGCCATCGGAGAGTTGTTCGAGACGGAAGTCTTGACTGTTTTTAGAAATGA
>JANMME010000081.1:0-22910 GCA_031373015.1 Saprospiraceae bacterium | reverse complement strand
TTCGGGCTGCAAAGCCTGATAAACCGCTATCAACTTTTAGGAGAACGCCCTGTCGTCGTGGAAGACGATGGAGCGTTTTTTACAGTCAAAGTACCTATTTGAGACTGTTGACTGTTGACCGTTGACCGTTGACTGTTGACTGTTGACCGTTGACTGTTGACTGTTGACTATTGCATTGACCGTTGGCTATTGACTGTTGACTGTTGACCGTTGACTATTGCATTGACCGTTGGCTATTGACTAACTTAGCAGGGTGTTTCTAAGTGCGTTTAGGCGACGTTGGAGAGATTGCAGTGGCGGAAGTAGCACATCCATTGCTTCAGTTGAAATATATTTTTGTTGACGCGAGATGATGAGTTGGGTTTCCAATTCAAAGGAAGAGCCGAGTGCTATCTCAATAAATCTTGAAAATTCTAGATTTGATTTTCGGCTTGACCCTTCCGCTATGTTGGAAGGTACTGAAACCGCAGCCCGCCTCATTTGTGAAATTAAGCCAAAGCGTTCGTCACTTGGGAAGGAACTCGTTATTCTGTAGATTTCGATAGAAAAATCTATTCCATCGGTCCAAATGTCATATTTTCTAAAGTTGCGCATGGTATCAAATGGTTTAAAGTGTGAAAAGATGAAGTGTGAAAACTAGCCAACGGTCAACAGTCATCTTATCAAAGGTAACGTTTTTGAGTCAACAGTCAATAGTCAACAGTCAATAGTCAACAGTCAACAGTCAACAGTCAACAGTCAACAGTCAACCATGAAAATTCTACTCATCGAAGACGAAAACGCAGCCGCCCGCCGCTTGGAAAAACTTCTCGGCGAGGTCGCGCCAGATGCCAGCGTAGTTGGCCGCCTGGACAGTGTGGAAGCCGCCATTGGTTGGTTTCAAACCAATGCACAACCCGATCTGATATTGCTCGATATTCACTTGGCTGACGGCTCGAGTTTCGAGATATTTGAACACGTCAAGGTAAAAAGCCCAGTCATTTTTACTACGGCTTTCGACGAATATGCGCTCAAAGCCTTCAAGGTGAATGCGGTGGATTACTTGCTCAAGCCCATCAAAATCAATGAGCTGGCAGAGGCGATTGACAAGTACAGGCGGGTATTCCAGCCAACGGCTCCTACCGCTGATTATTCGGGCTTGCTCCAAACTTTGCGCCAACAAGAGGGCGGGCAATTCTATCTCCGCCGGATGCTCATCCGTTTCAGCAACAGCTTTCGGTTGGTGGACATGAGCGACGCAGCTTATTTTTACACAAAAGACAAAATCACGTTCCTCGTGACGCGCAGCACTGCGAAGCGATTCCCGGTGGACTATCCACTCGACAAATTGGAGACCCTGCTCGACCCCGCTGTTTTTTTTCGCATCAATCGGCAGTTCATCATCAATGTGGCCGCCATCAGGGAAATGCACCCCTATTCCAAAAGTCGGGTAAAAGTAGACTTGGAACCGCCCACTTCGGATTTGGAAACCATCGTGAGCACCGAGCGCTCATCTGAGTTTAAGAAGTGGTTGGTGGGGGAAGTTGAGGGTTGAGCACGTTGAGTGATTGATCCAACATGCTCAACCCCTCACCCCTCACCCCTCAACCCTCAACTATTCTGGCTTCATACGTGCAAAATGCTCATAATAACCCGGGCGGTTGGCGCTCTCCATACCTGGAACAAATTTTTTGGAGATGATAATGCGCTGCAAGGGGGCAAATAGCACGATTTCAGGCACCTCATCGTAAAAAACTTGCTGTACCTGGAGGTATAGGGCATTTCGCTTTGCTACGTCGGGTTGCACACGGATAGCCTCGATGAGGCTGTCGGCTTTTGTACTTATATAGCCAGCGCGGTTGTCGCCTGCAGGGGAAAGGCTTTTGGAATGAAACCGCTGGTAGTACTCTATTTGGCCTGGGAACAGTGCGACACCCAACAAAGCGCTGTCATAGTTGCCGTTGCGCGTATTGGCGCTCATTACTGCGAGGTCAACGCTTGATATCACTATTTCAATACCAGCCTGTCGAGCCGATTCTTTCAAGCTGTTGGCGAAGAGCTCATTGGTTTTGATGGCAGTGGCCGCCATCAGTTTGAAGGAAAGTTGTTCGCGTTTTCCGTTGATGACCTTGTCCAAAATGCCATTTCCATCAGTGTCGGCCCAACCATCTTGTGCAAGGATGGTTCTGGCCTTGGCGACGTTGTAATCGGGCAAAGGGATGTTTTTGGCGTAATACGGCCGGTCTGGCGGCATTGGTGAGGTGATTCGTACCGCCAAGCCGCGTTGCACCTGGTTCACAAAATAGTCGTAGTCCACAACGTGCCTAAGTGCTCGCCGCACCTGCACATCGGCTAGGATCGGATTTTTGTGATTTAGTACCCAGCGGTTGTATTGCGTAACGCCGACCGTAAAAAAGTCAAATTTAGCAGCAAGCGAATCGTTGGCTTTCATCTCTAAAAACTTAGCGGGGGTGATAACGCCTCCTATCAAGTCGAGCTCACCATTTTTGACCATGTTTTCCAAGGTGAGATCGTCTTTTACCACTTTGTAGACCAATTTTTTGGGGTAAGCTGCCAGCAAAGGATTTTGATCAGCCGCCTTGTCGCCCCACCAATTTTGCTTTTTGACCAGAATGGCCCCTTGCTCGTTCATCACTTCCAAGCGATAAGGGCCGCTGCCTGAGATGGCGTTGAGGTCATTGGCAAATTTTGGCTGGCTGAATTCGGTTACAAAAGCCTTCAAATTGGCATCAGCAGCGAGCGCAGCCGTTTTGGCGGTGTCCAAAAGCTCGCTCAGCGGAAGGTTTGTCAGCCTGTTGGCGGGGTCATAATTGTAGGCCGGGTAAATGGGCGTGCTACAAATGGTCTCCAGAGAGAGCATGTAGAAGCTGCTGAAATACATGCTAAACTTTTTGGGGTTGGCAGGGTCAATTTCTATTCCAGACAGGGTACTCAAATATCCACGATAAACCTCGGGAAGGCCTGGGAGGAAAACGAGTTTGAAGGTGAACGCTACGTCATTGGCCGTCACCGGCGTGCCGTTGTCCCAAACGGCTTCGGGGATGATCTCAAAATCGTAAGCGAACTGGCCTTTGCGCGGCCCTTCGGTCACTTCGCGTACGGTAGGGATGGCCTTGACCAGCGTTGGTTTCATTTCCAAAGTCTTCGGGTCGAGATCGCTCAACTGTAAGAATATTTGGCGCGACACGAAAGAGGATGGCGCATGCCCTCCGTTCATAAAGAGGTTGAGGTTGTTGGGCGCCGAATCAATCCTTACAAAGACTTCTTCGGGCGCACGAGGCGTTTTTTTGCCAAAAACGATTGGGTAAAGTAGCCAAGCGGCCACAAGCAGGGCGACAATCGCCAGCACCCGCCGGAGAGAGAGAAATTTGTTCATGGTAATATTGATAAAATTGTGAACGAGATATTCTGCGGATTAAAGAATAAAGCGGCGCAAGTTATGGTTTGAGCGAGGGATAATTTCAAAATTTATAAGAGGTTTTTTTGTAGCGGCGGTTTTAGGATTATTCACCCGTTCCTTAGCTACCTCCTATACTCTGGCTTCATTCGCGCAAATTGTTCGTAGTAGCCTGGTGGGTTAGCGCTCTCCAATCCCGGAACAAATTTTTTGGAGATAATGACGCGCTGCAACGAGGCAAACAACACAATTTCAGGCACCTCATCGTAAAACACTTGCTGTACCTGATGGTATAAGGCGTTGCGTTTGCCTACATCGGGCTGTATACGAATGGCTTCGATGAGGCTGTCGGCTTTGGGGCTGATGTAAAAAGCGCGATTGCCGCCTGCTGGGGAAAGGCTTTTAGAGTGAAATTGTTGATAGTACTCTGTCAGGCGCGGGGGAAGCGCGACACCCAGCAAAGCACTGTCATAATTGCCGCTGCGCGTATCAGCGGTTATAGTCGACATGTCGAGGCTCACGATCACAATATCAATACCTGCCTGTCGAGCCGATTCTTTTAAACTATTGGCAATCAATTCAATGGTTTTAGCAGAGGTAGCTGCCAATACTTTAAAAGAAAGTTGTTGGCGGTTTCCGTTGATCACCTTATCCAAAATACCATTCCCGTCGGTATCGGACCAGCCGGCCTGCGTAAGCATAGCTTTGGCTTTTGCGATGTTGAAATCGGGCAGCGGGATATCTTTAGCATAATAGGGCCTATCTGGCGGCATAGGCGAAGCAATTCGAACGGCCAAGCCACGCTGTACCTGGTTTACAAAATAATCGTAGTCTAAAATATGTCTAAGTGCTTTTCGCACCTGCACATCGGCGAGTATGGGATTTTGGTGATTGAGTAGCCAACGGCTGTATTGTGCGGCGCCGATAGTAAAAAAATCAAACTTCGCCATGAGCGAGTCGTTGGCCTTCATTTCCAAAAACTTAGCAGGATTAATAGAGCCACCAATCAAGTCCAACTCACTGTTTTTGATCATATTTTCCAAAGTGAGGTCATCCTTGACCACTTTATAGACCAGTTTTTTGGGGAAAGCATTCAACATGGGATATCGCTCCGCGACTTTGTCGCCCCACCAATTTTCTTTTTTAAGCAAAATGGCGCCTTGCTCGTTCATTACCAACATGCGATAAGGGCCGCTGCCGGAAATAGCATTTGGCTCGTTGGCAAATTTTGGCTGGCTGAATTCTGCCACAAAAGATTTCAAGTTGGCATCGGCAGCAAGTACGGCAGTTTTGGAGCTGTCTAAAAAGTCGCTCAATGGAATGTTTGTCAACCTGTTGGCAGCGTCATAATGGTAGGCGGGATAGATCGGAGTACCACAAATGGCCTGGAGTGTGAGTATGTAGAAGCCGTTGAAATACAGCGAAAACTTTTTGGGATTGGCAGGGTCAATGTCAATTCCAGACAATTGATTCCAAAACCCACGATAATCAGCGGGCAGTTCCGGATGGAAAACGATTTTGCAGGTAAACGCTACGTCATTGGCCGTTAAGGGAGAACCGTTGTCCCAAACTGCTTCAGGGATAATTTCAAAGTCGTAGGCAAACTGACCTTTGCGCGGTCCATCCATCACTTCGCGTACGGTGGGAATGGACGTTACAAGCATCGGCTGCAACTCCAGTGTTTTCGGGTCGAGATCGGCCAATTGGAGCAATATTTTGCTCGAAATAAAGGAGGACGGCCCATGCCCTCCATTCATGAAGGTGTTAAGGTTGACGGGGGCCGCGTCAATCCTCACAAGGACTTCTTCGGGTGCACGAGGCTTTTTTTTGTCAAAAATGATAGGGTAAAGTAGCCAAGCGGCCACAAGCAGGGCGACAATCGCCAGCACCCGCCGGAGAGAGAGAAATTTGTTCATGGTAAAATTATTAAAATTGTGAACGAGATATTCTGCGGATTAAAGAATAAAGCGGCGCAAGTTATGGTTTACGCCATTGATAATTTCAAACTTAATTATAGATTTTTTTTGATAGGACATAGCGGCGGCATTAGCCGCATTAAATGGTGTGCTGCGGCTAATGCCGCCGCTACAAAAACCGCCCTTTCCATTCGGGCCTTGGCAACATACATTCCTCCCTGCGCCCGAACCACCGATAACGGTTTCGTGCCACGAAGTTGTACAAAGCATCGCGCAGGGGGCGCGGCACGATTTTGAAAAAATAAAGGAGCCGCCAAAAGCCGCCGAGCCGCCGCAAGATTTCAAGGGGCGCATCGGAGCGCACAAAAATACGTTCGCCCACTGCCAGCACTACTGTGTCAAAATGTTCGCAAGCAAGCCCGTGTCGTAGCAGAAGTTGCTGGCCAATTTCCGATTGCAAGGCCGCAAAGCGGAACTGACCCCGACGATCGTGTTTTAGCATCCATTGCACCGAGGCGTTGCAAAGGTTGCATACCCCATCGAAGAGAAGGATCGGTTGATCGGTTGATTGGTTGATTGGTGATTGGTGTTTGGTTAATCGGTGATTCGTTGATTGTGACATAATTTTACATTGAGTTTGTACTCGGCTAACTACATTCGCCCATCCTCTTCAAATGTGGTCTATGTGATAATTATTGGCCGCATTTATCCCATTGGCCACATTGGTCACATTAAGTACATTGACCACATTCTTAAAAAATGCCTACTGCACTCACCATCGTATTTGTCGGCTGCACCATTTTTTTGTCGCACTGGTTTGCAGCACTTTTTGCACGCACGAAGATACCCGATGTGCTGTGGCTTTTTATCATTGGGCTGTTACTGGGGCCGATATGGGGAGTGGTCACGCCTGAAAAGTTTGGGGCTGTTGGGCCAGTTTTTACCACGATCACACTGGTTTTCATCCTCTTTGAGAGTGGTATTGACCAGCGTCTGGAGCCGCTCATAAACTCTATCGGCGGCACCGCTCGCATCACTACGTACAACTTCCTGACCACCTGTTTGGTTGCGGGCGGTATCACATTCTACTACACAGATTTGGGTGTCTTGCGCTCTTTGATGTTAGGCAGCATCGTGGGGGGCACCTCGTCGGCAGTGGTCACTACCTTGGTGCGGCAGTTCCAGATGGGGGAGCGCACCCGTACGATTTTAGTATTGGAATCTGCGTTTTCGGATGTTTTCACGCTTGCCGTGCCACTTACTTTGCTTACCGCGTACAAAATTGGCACCGTTGATGTGGCCACTGTAACAGGCCAAATGATTGCGGCTTTTATCCTGGCCGCTATGCTCGGTGTGGTGGGCGCATTCGGCTGGAGCATCCTGCTTACCAAGATGCGCACCCTCCAAAACACGGTTTTTACCACGCCGGCTTTTGTGTTTATCTTGTACGGCATTGTGGAAATGCTCAATTATTCCGGCCCCATCGCCGCATTGGCCTTCGGCATTACCCTCGGAAATATTGATGTGCTGGGCCCGCCCATTATGCGCAACGCCCTTTCGCGCAAGCCCATCTCTCTAAATGACAACGAACGGGCGTTTTTTTCCGAAGCGGTATTCCTCTTGCGTACTTTTTTCTTTGTTTACATCGGGATTTCTGTTCGCCTTCAAGATTGGCATTGGATGATGCTAGGCGCAGGCATCACGGGCTTTTTGTTCCTCGTGCGTATCCCAGTTGTACGTATCTCCGTGCCGCGCAGCACTTCGCCCAAAGACGCTTCTTACATGGCCACCATGATACCCAAGGGCTTGGGCGCCGCTGTACTCGCCTCCTTGCCAGCGCAGCAAGGGGTAGCAGGCGGGGAAATCATCCAGTCGGTCGTATTTTCTATCATCCTTTGTTCTACCGTGTTCACTACGGTGCTGACTTTTTTGGTGGAAAAAACGTTTGTTTCCAATCTCTATGTATGGATTTTTATCCTGCTGGGACTGAGAAAAAACGTAACAAAAGAACCGGAGCCGGAATCACAGAGCGAATTGCCCACGCTTGAAAATGAAGCAGAAATATCGATTCCAGACTCAACAGAGAGATTGAAGGCCTTAGAAGGTGAAGTGGAAAAGCGTGCCTCAGTCAGAGCGAAACGGGGCAGGAAAGCCGAATAAATATCCAATGTCCAACAAGGAATGTCCAATTTCCAAGTAGGGCGCTGCTCTTGGCGTTCGTGGGTGTTAAAAGACCGAACTGTCAAGTTGAAAACTCAAGAGCAGCGCCCTACTTGGAAATTGGACATTCCTTGTTGGATATTGGACATTTTCCGAATGATCCAAACATCCTGCTCCAAGCCCCAATTTTTCCGTGTGCCTTCGATGTGTTCAAGGATTTCTGCTTGGGGTTCAAACAATTGCCGCATATAGATCGGAGGCTGGAAGGCCGCAAAAACCCGATGCCCTTCCACCACTTTTCCGCGCTCGACGAGTTTGCCCTGGTCAAAATCCTCGCACTCTTGCTTGGTGAGCTTGTCACGGAAAATGGCACCGTGGGTAGTTAGTAGCAACACACTGCCCTTTTTGGAAATCCGCATCAACTCGTCAAACCAATTTTGGTGCTTGGCTTCAGACAAGTGCGTGAAAATGGAAATGCCGTACACCAGGTCGAAATATTCGTTTGGATAGGATGTAGGAGGGGCAAGTTGGTTGATAGAAAAAGTCGCGCCCTCGATGTTCTCTCGACACCAAGTGATGGTATCAGAGTTGTAATCCGTGCCGTGTATCTCGCTGGTTTGCTCCAGCAATTTGGGGAAATGCCGCAGTACCCTGGCGGGCCCGCAACCCCAGTCCAACAGCGTTTTCCCGGCCATGGTCGTATGTTTTTCAAATAAACCCATGAGCCACTTGGCAGTGCGCTCGCCACCCTCGTAATACTTTTGGTAATCCAATTGGAAGGATTCAAAAAGCATGTAGTCGGGTGGCAGTTTCAACCCGGGGTTTCCCTTTACAAATCGTGCATTTTGGCCTCTGTTTTTCCATTTATAATAGCGGTATTTGGCCTTGTCGAGCAGGTGCATCAGGCCCATGTCCCGGAAATGTTTTGTCAGTTTTCCTGTATTCATTTTTGAATATATTATTATTTTAGCCACTAGTGGCCAAAAACCACCTCAAACCCCACATCTTTCAAATGTTCCCAAAACTGCGGGTAGGATTTCGACACTACTTCAGGGTTTTCTAGCTCCACCGGGCCAAGCATGGCAAAAGCCGCGAAGGCCATCGCCATACGGTGGTCGCCGTAGGTGGAAAAACGTGGCAGGGCCGACAAGTCAGCCTTGCCTTCAACGTAATAAACTGTTTTCTCGGGCGATTTTTTTGAAAAACGGGCAGGTAGTTTTGTAAATGAAACACCCACTTTTGCCAATTCAGTTTTCAAGGCCGCAATGCGGTCGGTTTCTTTGATGCTCAGGGTTTCGAGACCACTGAAGACCCCCGTCGTTCCCAGCCCTGCGCACAGCACGGCGAGCGTTTGGGCAATGTCGGGACAATCCAAAAAATCCTTTTCAAAAAGCGGGCGTGGAGCATTGCCTGTTTTTTTCAGGCGAACTTTGTTTTCTTCAAAAACTGTTTGAATATCAAATCGTTGCATCATGCTTGCCAATTCCGAATCGCCTTGCCAACTGCGCTCTTGAAGTCCTTGCAAGGTCAAATCCAAATCTTCGGAAAACGCTGCCATCGCGTACCAATAGGAAGCCGCCGACCAATCGGCTTCCACCGCCAAAGGCCGTGGTGCGTATCGGCCCGGTTCAACCACTATAGCCTCGCCCTGCCAATCTACAGATGCCCCCAAATGCCGCATCAGCCCAAGCGTCATCTCCAAATAGGGTCGAGACACCAGTGCGCCTTCCGGCACCAACTCCAGTCCTTCGGGCAAATATGGCCCAATCAGCATAAGCGCCGAAAGGAACTGGCTGCTTACATTGGCTGCCACACGGACGCAGCGGGCGCGAGGCTTCATTTCACCGATTTTCAAAGGTGGATAGCCTTCGGCCCCCAAAAACTGGATGTCTGCGCCGAGTTCGCGCAAGGCCTGTACCAATGGGCCCACAGGGCGTTGGAGCATACGCGCCGATCCGGTGAGCACTTGCTCGCCAGGCTGTGTGGCGAGAAAAGCCGTCATAAAGCGAAACGTGGTACCCGCATCGCCGGTATCAAAAGTGCTGCCATTTTGCTCCAGCAGTTGAAGCAAGGTCTGCGTGTCTTTTGAAGTGGAAAGGTTGGAAAGCCAATGGCTTGGCTTTTCGCCTGCCAAAGCGAGCGCGATGAGGGCGCGATTGCTGATGCTTTTCGAGCCGTCGAGCGCAATTGTACCGTGTAGTTCGCGGGATTGTTTGGAGAGGCGGATGGTTGTCATTGTGTCATTTTTCGTCATTGAATCATTTTTGTCCGCCTTGCATAGGAGATGGAAATAGTTAATGCTAGCCGAGCTCAAATCACTTTATCCATTCATCGCTCTATCACTTCATTATGATCCACCACTTCCATCACAGTGCGGAACGCGGCATACTTGCCGTCGTAGCGTTCTTTGTGCTGGCGTTGGAGTTCGGGGGCAAACTGGTTTTGGTAACGCAACAGGTGTGCCATGTCTTTCACGGCATATTGCAGGGTGTAGATTTCGGAATCCGTGTGCTCGTGACCAATGAGGCGACACAAGCGATAGGAAATAAACATTCCGGTGATCATCACGTCGGGAATGTGTGTTTGGCGCATCCATTGAAGCCAGTCCTCATGTACATTGAGGTCAATGGTAACGGTAACGTTGTAAATAAGCATAGTGGTTTAAAATAAATTCGGGCCAAAAGTAGGGTGGCCTAAGCGTACTTTTGCGGCATGGCAAAAATCCTGCTCATCGAAACTTCCAGTGAGGTCTGCTCTGCCGCCATCAGCGTGGACGGCGTCGTGGTTGCGCTTTCTGAAAACCTCGACGCTCAAAGTCACGCTGCGCTGCTCACCCTTCAAATCCGCGAATGCTCGGAGACTGCAGGCATACCGCTCGCGCAACTCGATGCCGTGGCACTGAGCCGAGGCCCAGGCGCCTACACCGCGCTGCGCGTGGGGGCCTCGGTGGCCAAAGGCATCTGTTACGCGCTGGAAAAGCCGCTCATTGCGGTAGATACACTGCTGGCGCTTGCCCATGCCGCCCGGGAGCTGATTGGTGATGGGGAATTGGTGACTGGTGGTTCGTCGTCCAATATCCCAATATCCCAATATCCCCCCTCCTACGCCAAGGCTTCGGCGGGTAAAAATATCCCAATATTCATCCCCCTTTTGGATGCGCGCCGCCAGGAGGTTTGGCTCGCGGTGTACGATGCAGACTTACGCGAAATTGCGCCCGCACAACCCTTGATTTTGGAAAACAATTCGTTTGAAAAATTTGTTTCAGCAAAAACAAGCGGGCAAGTATTGGGGGGTATTGTTTTGGCTGGGAACGGTATGGAAAAAATTAGGAGCGGCGGTTTTTCGGAAAAAGCAATATTTTCGGAGATAAAAAAATGCTCCGCCCGCCATTTTGCCACCCTCGCCGAACAACGTTATCAAATTGTTGACTTACAGGATATTGCCTATTTCGAGCCCTTTTACATGAAACCCCCTAATATCACCACGGCAGCCAAGTTGATTTTTTGAAGAAAATAGCATTATTATTCAATTTATTGATTTATACTGCTTATTTTCGTGCTGATATAAAAGGGATTACGCCTACTGTTTCCAACGCATGTCTCTTTTCTTTAAATTAAAATTGGCACAGTTTATGAAGTAAACAAGGCTCAAGACAGTGTCCACTCACCTTTTTCAAACATTTAGTATGGGAAAAACAAACATCGAACGTGTGCAGCTCAAAAATGGGGCACACGATGCGTCGCTCGACTATATCGAGCTGCGCAAGGCCGCGCTGGTATTGCGGGCCGTAAACCACAAACTTCGCCAGAAAATGCTCGACCTTTTGGACGAGAATAAGCGCATGACCGTGACCGAAATCTATGTGAAACTCCGGCTCGAACAAAGTGTGGCAAGCCAACATCTGGCCATCCTGCGCAGTGCAGGCGTGGTGCAAACCGAGCGCAACGGAAAATTCATTTTTTACTCTGTGAATCGCAACCGTATTGGCCAAATTTCTTCCCTAGTGGAGGAGCTTGCTGCATAACCATGTAGTTTGTTTAATGTTTAATTGAGTGTATTTCATAGCAAGCCGTTCTGCAAAACAGAACGGCTTGCTTTTTTTATTTCGTAGTGTTGGTCATTAAAAAGATGAATTGCATCTTTGCACACTTAAAAAATAATCCCTTTCCGATTACAAGGCAAAAAGAATGTACAAACAAACACCTACCCTCCTCGGCAACGGCGACCATCTACGCGCTTCCATGCGCATTTTGAGAGCACTTGCCCATCCGCTCCGCTTGAGTATTATCCGCGTGATTCACGAAAACGACGGCATAGCCAACGTTGGAGAAATTTTTGGCGCGCTCAAAATCGAGCAGTCCGTCGCATCGCAGCACCTGCGCGTATTGCGCCAAGCGGCATTGGTGAAAACCCGCCGTGACAGAAAATTCATCTACTATACGCTTGATTATGAGCGAATTGTGCGTACTACAAAGGCTATTTCAATTTTGGAAGAGGTAGATATTTCATAAGAATATCTTGGCAAAATCAAAGCCCCTCGTGTATCTGACACGAAGGGCTTTGTTTGCAAATCGCCTTTGGCGGAGGGTTAGAAAAACACTCCGAGCTTGAGTGCTATGTTCCCAAACGTAGCCTTGGAGTCTTCTTTCTGCCAGTTTCCGGCAGTCTTCTCGACAAAGCCATTCCGGGTGAGGTCGGTGAACTGCTTTTGGTACGCAAGGCCGGCGACGAGCGTGGCATTGCTGGCAAACTCGTATTCGAGGCCGGCGCCAAGTCCCCAGGAGAGGGAAATTCCTTTTACTTCATCTCGAATGTCAATATCATCCAGGTTTTGTGTGTTGGTGCCCCGAATGTCGCCCGTTCCTTTGGTAACAAAGCCAAGGGTGAACATCGGCAACTCGGCGTAGAATTTGAACCGCGCATCTTCGTTGGACCCGCCGCGCATTTTCAGGGCAAAGGGGATTTCCACGTAATTGATGCGATAATGTAGCTTAGTGTCGACACTAAACGTATCGGAAGGAATTTCGCTCAAATCCGATTGATCCCACGGTTTCCATCGACTGTAGCCGTTTTGTAGGCTGCCGCCCTGATTGAAGCCAAAACCAACTCCGGTGGTGAGGGCGTAATTGTTTGCGAAATAGTATTCGCCGAGGGCGCCGAGTTTAATGCCCCAGTTGGAGCTAACGCCTTCGATCTTACGGTCGTTGGTGCGCAACCAAGACCAAGAAGGGCTGGCCTGAAAGCCAAAACGGAGGCCTTTTTGGGCTTCGGTTTTTCCGAGCAGAAAGATGGCGAAGAAAAGAAGCAGTGCAATTTTTTTCATAGTAGATGTAATTTGTTACGGCAAGTAAAAAAACTAGGTTTGATCGTTGACTAGGTTTGCCATCGCAAACCAATACAGGTGCGAAAGTCGAGGTTTTTAAAACAATACAATATAATTTCCTTCTTTTTCCCCCAACGGTTCAATGCATTTGTAGGGATGGGTGCAAAACCGCCCCATTGTGGCGTCGCCGCTGATAATCCTTGTACACCTCGGCATAATCAGCCGCCCGATACCGGGCAAATACCTCCGCCAATACATTGGGAAGCTTTCGATAGGGTGAAACTTTCAAATCCTTCAACAAGGTATCCAGGTACTGTTGAAATCGTGTATTCACGCCACAGGACCGGGAGGGTTCAAAATGGATGTGTTCCCGTTTCCAGGATTGGAGATAGGCGATGCTTGCTTCCATGGTTTCGACCGGTGGCAATTCGAGTTCGCCTTTCCACAAAGCGCTGAGCCATAGTGTGCCCACTTCTACGGAGGGGACGTGCAAGAAACCGTGGTTAAAACCAGCAAAACCCATCCTCGGAATCTTGGGATGAACCAAATGTCGGTACAACTGGACACCATCGGGTTCAGATTCAAGCAAGGTCCTGTATTTGGCGGGCAAAAACGGAAAACTCGGGGTTAAGGAGCCCAATGAAAACACCACGATATCACAATCAAGGCTGTCGCCATTTTGCAAGTGCAAGCCAGTGGCATTGAATGACTTCACTTCAGAGTGATACGGCAGGATGCGGCCTTCTGCAACAAAGGAATAATAGTTTTCAGGCTCCAGGCAGGCTGCAGAGCGTAGGTCTGCCACGAGCGGGTGACTTGGAATCACGCTGCGCAAGCGTTCATGAGCATCTGGGCCCAGTTTGGCGCCTCGTTTCAACACTTTTCCGCTTACAATTTGCTCAATCATTTTCCAAAACGACTGGACAACTCCTTTGGAACGCGTATGAATCATACGTTCCATGGCAGAAGGATGCGACCAACTCGGCATCATCACCGACCCAAAGCGGTTGAAGAAAAACCTGCTAAAATGAACCCCGAACAATAGGCGCGGGAACATCCATCGCGGAGTACGGAAAACATGAAACACTTGTGCGGCTTGCTGCTGTGCCGCAAAATCAGCCATGTCCACAGCGCTTTTGCCAAAACCGACCACGGCTACGCGCTTTCCTTTGAATTCGTCCAGCGATTTCAAATCGCGCTCGGTCATGACCTTGCCCTGATACAGATCCTGATTTGGAAAACGAAGCGTGTTTTTCCCATCGCTATAATGCCCGTTGGACACCATGACAAAATCGAAATGTGCTTCGCGCGGTCCAACCGGGCTTTGGATACTGGCCTGCCAGCCATGGGGTTCTTCCTGCAAAGCCGTGATTTCGTGGCCCAAATGGACTTCTAGTTGGAAATGCTTTACGGCTTCCTGCAAGTATTGTAGGATTTGGGTCCCGGTCGGGTGAAGGTCCGGTTTGAACGGCCAGGAAAAATCGGAAATATGGTATTGCTCAGCGATGTTTTGCAGCCGGACATTGGGGTAGGCCAAGGCCCACACGCCGCCAATCTTGTCTGACTTTTCAAAGATTTCAACTTGAAATCCGTTTTTCTTCAGCATAGCAGCCGAGGCGATCCCTGAAATGCCACTGCCGATCACGGCCACCCGAGGGACCTGCGATGTTTTGTTATCCATGTTTTTGTTTTTAGCTTAGAAACCTGTCAATTCAGGACAGAAAAATGAGATCTAAGCTGCTGCAACCCCGATGGATTTCGACAGAATGATAAAGTGGCATACCCAAAGACATTCATCGTGGCCTGTTGGATTTGACCCGTGCGGCAAAGTGCTACCAATCGGTTTGCTACTTCTAGTGTTGTCATGATTTAAAGTATTTTAGTTGCTAATTAGCTAACACAATGTAGACAATCAGGCTGGGCAGACTTGGACAAATCGTTTAAATTATTTTTTGTCCGTTTCAGCTTCCCGCCTTTTTATCAAAGATCAATACCGTTGGTGGCGACAGAACTCCGGCGTTTTTCATGGCTTCGCTCAATTCCGGTCTGGCTAAAAATGCTTGAAAGTCCGCCACAGAATTCCATTCGTTAAGAATGTAAACCGTATTTGGGTCAGATTGGAAAGTGCCGATCTCGTAACTTAATTCTCCTTGGGCGGCCCGAAAATCTTTTGCGGCAGAAAAGGTAGATTTCCATTTTTCGAAGTTTTCTATCGGATGGAAAATCAATGTCTTGATCTTGCCGCCGACCGGACGGCTTTTTTCATTTTCGATAAATACGATCAGATGCGGTGACTCCAGCACGCCAGCCTGTTTCATAGTGTTGGCTAACTCGGGGTTCGAAACGAATGTCTGGAATGCTTCCTGCGTTGGCCATTCGTTTATGACATAAGCCACGCCAGGGTCATTGAGCAAAGTGCCCGTTTCATAGTTCAACTCGCCAGCAGCCATGCGAAAACCTTTGGCGCCGTCAAAAGTCATTTTCCATTTGTCATAGTTTTCTACTTTGTGGTAGATGAGTGTTCTTACGTTGTCTTTCATGTTGAATGAAGTTTGGAATGTGAATGAAAAAAAGAAAAGCCCGGCTACGAGTGAGGTCGTGCCAATGGTTTTAAGGGTGAAAGAAATTGGAAGCTTAGTGACCATAATTTTTAAAGTTTAATTATGGTACAAAGGTGAGTGGGTCAAAGGCTGCCGGGCAATAACCGAGGTTAAGAAGGCACTTAACCAGGGTTAAGAAATTACTTTTGGGAAAGTCTTTTTCGCAGCCGACTCAGGGAAGGTGGCTCGATGTCAAGGTATTGAGCGATGAATTGCAACGGAATTCGCTGGAAAATCTGCGGATGCTTTTTGATTAAATTAAGATAGCGCTGTTCTGGAGAGAGCAGTTTTACATCATAGAGGCGCTGTATAGTCGAGTAAAAGTGCTTTTTTTGTTTGACCTCATACCACTGTTGTAACGGTGGGAGCTCTTTTTCCAATTTGTCAAAATCGGTTTTGGCAACACAAAGCAGCTCACAGTCTTCAATGGCTTGAACGAACTGAAGCCCGGGCTTACCAGTGTGATAACTTTCAAAATCGCCAATCCACCAATCCTCGAAAGCGAAAAACATGATGTGCTCCCGAGCGTTGTCGTCTATTGTAAAGGTGCGTGTACAGCCTTTCATGATATAGGCTTTTTGCCTCGTGACCTGTCCGGCAGAGAGGTAAAAAAAACGTTTGGGCAAGTATTCCTTTCTGAAGTGGGAAAGCAAATATTCAAACTCATCGGTGCTCAACCCGATGGTTTGGATGAACAAATCAATGAACGGCGGAGAAATCTCTGACCTGTTTACGTCCATTTTTTGAATAATTGATAAAGTAAAGGTCTTGTATTTTTCAGGCAAAAAAAGCCATTGCCTCAAGAAATTTACTCCAAAATCTACTCACTTGAACAATGCCAGGGCCTTGTAAAGGGTTTGCATAATCCCCCAAAGGGCAGGAATGGCAACAAACGCCCAAGAGAGCCACAGCAAGTAGGTAGAGCGAGTTTGTTTTTTCATAACGATTTGAGTTTGTCCTGTTTGAGGGGTTTTATGAGCATATTGCATACAAAACCAACAACCAACAGCCCGGCCATCAGGTACATCGTGACGGAATAGGCCTCTGCGGCGGGCAAATGCAAGGTATCAATCTGGTAGGCACGGATATTGTTGACCAATTGCGGGCCCAACAAGGCCGCCATGCTCCAGGCCAGCAGCAAGCGGCCATGAATGGCCCCCACTTCTTTTGTGCCGAACATATCGCGCAAATAGGCCGGAATGGTGGCAAAACCGCCGCCGTACATGCTCATGATAAGGCAAAAGGCGCCCACGAACAACACGATATTGCCCATGCGCCCCGTGAAAGGAATCAAAATGTATAGGGCCGTACCTAAAAGGAAAAAGATCGTGTATGTGTTTTTGCGGCCAATCTTGTCGGACAAAGAAGACCAGAAAAACCGTCCCGCCATATTAAACAGGCTCAAAAGCCCCACGAAACCGCCTGCTGCCGCGGCACTAACCGCCCTGCTTGCCCCCAACACTTTTTCCGAAAACATTTCCTGGATCATCACAGAAGCCTGCCCGAGTACTCCAATTCCGGCACTGACATTGAGCATGAGCACGGCAAACAGCAGGTAAAATTGTGGCGTGCGGATGGCGGCATCAGCGTCCAGGCCCTCGCCCGATTTTTTTAGGTTGGTTGAATCGCTCATCCCTGCAGGCTGCCAGCCCTCAGGCGGAATACGGACGGAAAACACACCAAACAACATGTAGGCGAGGTAGAGTGTACCCAATGCCAGAAAAGTCTCCGCAACCCCAATAGAATCAGCCGATTGAAAAAACTCCATCAAACGAATGGACAAGGGTGCGGCCACCATAGCGCCACCACCAAAACCCATGATGGCCATGCCGGTAGCCATGCCCGGGCGGTCGGGAAACCATTTGATGAGCGTGGAAACAGGCGAAATGTACCCCAGACCTAACCCGATTCCCCCCAAAACTCCATTGCCTAGATAAAGCAGCCAGATCTGATGCGACCAAACACCCAGTGCCGACAGGAAAAACCCGCCAGAAAAACACAGTGCCGACACAAACATGGCTTTTCGTGGCCCTGCCCTTTCCAGCCAGCGCCCAAACACCGCCGCCGAAGCCCCGAGGCAAAAAAGTGCGATAGAAAAAATGTACCCAATTTGCACCAACGACCAATCGCCTTCAATCGGTTGAGTGATGCCCAAGATTTGTGACAGCGGTTTATTGAACACACTATAGGCATAAATCTGACCGATGCACAAATGAATGGCAAGTGCTGCTGGTGGCACCCGCCAACGGTTGTAGCCCTCAGGAGCTATGGTATTGGATTTATTGAGAAAAGTCATCCTCAAAGATAGGCTGAGATTGTTTTCTGTATCTTATGCAAATGGTTGAAATGATGTTGTTTAACCCCAAATTACTCCCAAGTTCAACCCAATGGAATAAATCCTCCGGTTCAGGCTGGCCGGTTTAGAGACCCCCAGAAGGTTGCAATCAAAAGTTGGCTGAACGAAGAGATTCATTTTCCTGGCAATTTTCAGGTCGTACCCGATTCCTACAGAGCCGTTGAAATTCACGGTTCTAAATGAAGTGGAAGTATCGTCCTCTGTTTTGCGGGTTGTTCTCCCATCTTCATACCAAAGGGTATTGGTTTTGAGGCGTTTCAATTTGAATAAGGGACCAATGCCCCCTACCAGATAAAACGTATTTTTCGTGGCACTCAAGTTAAATCTGGCTTGAAAAGGCAGGATAATATCCTCATGTGCATATTCAAATTGGGAATATTTGGGCGCTGAGGGTTCGGGGGTGGCAAAAATTAATTCTTTTTTGGGTGTGGCATATCCCGTCTTGGCATACCCAATCCCCCCCTGCAATTTCAATCTGGCGCTGGCAGCGTATTGCACAAAGACTTGGGCAGCATATCCAAGGGTGCGTTTTTCCGAATTTTTATATGTGTTGGCAACTACATCGGGCACACTCCCGTCGTTCGACTGGAAATTGTCGGTAAGGCCAGCGTTCAAGCTTATGCCCAAACGAAATTTATGGTCTTGGCCGAAGCTGGGGATGGAAGCTAAAAGGGTTAGGATAAGGAGGGTGTTTTTCATGGCATTGCTGATTGTTTGATTTGTTCCAATATTCGAGGCAAATATGCTCTATTTTGGTAAAAGATTCAAGAATTATGACTACCCCTCCAACACCCGCTCCAATCGAATCCCCCGCGAGCCTTTAATCAATATGGCAGCGCCTTGTAAATCCTGTGCCTGTAGCCATTGCTTTGCCGCTTGATTGTCTGCAAAATGCAGCGCCCCAAACTTTGAAAACGAGGTCTTGCCAAATTCTTTACCCACTAAAACAATCTGGTCAATCTTAAGCCGCGCCGCAAAACGGAGCAAATCTTCATGCTCTTTTTGGCTGTCATCGCCAAGTTCCAGCATGTCGCCCAGAAGCGCGATGTGGCGGGCCGCAGGCATGGCACAAAGGCTCTGCAGCGCTGGTTGCATGCTGGAAGGGTTGGCATTGTAGGCATCCAGCAAGATCGTGGCGCCGTCGCGCCGAATCAGTTGCGAGCGGTTGTTGGACGGGGTATAGTTCTCCAAAGCTTCCTTGATTTTTTCTGCGGGTACTTTGAAATAAACGCCCAGCGCAATGGCCGTCATTACGTTCTGAAAATTGTGATTCCCAAAGAGTTTGGTGGTCACTTCCACCCTTGGCCCATCGTCAGAAAGGAAAGCAGCCTGAACAAAGGGCATATCGGCCAGCATCTGCACTTCGATGATACCCGGGCTTGGATGGAGTTCCTCAACATGATGATAGCCCACCCGCATGGGCACTTTTTTGGACATGCGCGGCAGGTATTTTTCCGACAGGTTCACAAAAGCGCAGCCGTGGTTTTTGGCCAGATAATCAAACAACTCGCCCTCCGCTTTTTTCACTCCGGCAATGCTCCCAAAGCCCTCCAGGTGCTCTTTCCCGATATTGGTGAGCAGCCCGTGGGTAGGCTGCACGATGCGGCAAAGTTCTTCGATGTCGCCGGGTTGGTTGGTGCCCATTTCAATAATGGCGACCTCTGTGCCGTGTGGCATGGACAGCAGGGTAAGCGGCACACCGATGTGGTTGTTCAAATTCCCTTTCGTAAAATGGCAGGGATAATGTGCCGACAAAACACTGGAAACCAACTCTTTAGTCGTCGTTTTTCCATTCGAGCCCCCAATGCCGATCACAGGGATTTCAAATTGATGCCTATGGTGGTTGGCCAATTGCTGCAAGGCTGTCTGCACATTTGGAACGAGGAGGCAACGCTCGTTGGTACGGTAATCCGGGTTGTCAATCACCGAATATGCCGCCCCGTTCTCAAGGGCTTGCGCAGCAAATTTATTGCCGTCAAAATTGTCCCCTTTCAGCGCAAAAAAGATACAGCGCGGCGGCAATTGCCGGGTGTCGGTGCTCACCCAAGGGTGTTGCTGAAAAATGGAATAGAGTGCTGGAATGTTCGTCATTGGAACGATTGGAACGATTGATTCGATTGGGACGATTGATTCGATTGGGACGATTGATTCGATTGGGACGATTGATTCGATTGGGACGATTGGAACGGCCCCAAGATGGCAGGTGTTTTTTCTTCTTCGGATCGCCTCAATCGAATCAATCGTTCCAATCGAATCATTCGAATCAATCGAATCACTCCTGCCAATACACCCGCTTCACCCGCTCCGAGATATTTGTAAACACCTCATAAGGAATGGTTTGCAGGCACTCGGCCAGTTCTTGTACCGGCAAATTTTCACCAAAAACTATTACCTCGTCGCCCGCCTGAGCCTCGGGTATTTGCGTCACGTCCAACATCGTCATGTCCATACATACATTCCCCACCGTAGGCGCACGCTGTCCGCGTAGCAAGGCCGAAAACCGCCCGCCACCTGCCAGTCGCAACAGCCCGTCGGCATAACCAATGCTGATGGTAGCGATGCGCTTGGGGCTTGAGAGCGGGCCGCTGTTGCGGTTGTAGCCCACCGTTTCGCCGGGGGCGAGGGTCTTGATTTGGCTGATGGTGGCTTTGAGCGAATTCACGGTGTGCAATTGCCCCTCAAGCGTTTTGCCGCCAACGCCATAAAGCCCGATGCCCAGCCGCACCATGTCGAAATGGAACTCCGGCCAACGTTCGATACCTCCTGTGTTGCAAACATGCCGCAAAGGAGCATAGCCCAAGGCTGCGCTTATCTGGGCAAACATTTCAGAAAAAACAGCCGCTTGCTGACGGGTAAAATCATCGTGTTGCGTGGCGTCACTGGCGGCCAGATGGGAAAAAACAGAGGCCACCTGCAAATACGGCATACTGCGCAGTTTTTCCAGCAAGCTGGGAATATCCGAAGGTTCAAATCCCAGGCGGTGCATCCCGGTGTCCAATTTGAGGTGGATGGTGAGCGGTTTGCCGGTTCGGGCAAACGCCGAAATTTCGTCGAGCATGGGCAGGCTATAAACCTCTGGCTCTAGCCGGAAACGTCGCAGCACCTCGAAACTTGCAGGTTCTGGATTCAGCACCAAAATGGGCAAATTGACCCCGGATTGGCGAAGCGCAATGCCCTCGTCCGAGTATGCCACGCCGAGGTAATCCACTTGGTGGAATTCCAAGAGTTTCGCCACTTGCGCCGAGCCAGCGCCATAACCTTCCGCTTTCACCATCACCATCATTTTGATGCCGGGCTGGAGCAGTCGTTGGTAGGTTTTGAGGTTGTGGGCGAGGGCGGAAAGGTTTACTTCCAGCACTGTTTTGTGTGCTTTTTGTTCCAAGCGCCGTGCAATGCGCTCAAAAGCAAAAGCGCGAGCCCCCTTTAGCAGGATAGTTTCTTCGCGGAAATCATGCTCTAGGATTTTTTCTAAAAAGCTTTCTGTGTCCGGGTAAAAAACGGCCTCCATGGTAGTGGGCAGTTTTGCCTGAATCGCCGAAATATCGGTGCCAATGCCAAACAAACGCGCCACTTTTTGCGCCTTAACCGCTGCGGCTACCTCCGCCCAAAGCACTTCACCGGGCTGCCCGCTTTGCAGGATGTCGGAGAGGATGAGGGTCAGTTTCCCCGTTCCCGCCTGTTGACGCGCAAATCGAAGGGCCAATTGGAGCGAAGCAAGGTCGTTGCTATAGGCGTCGTTTATGAGGGTAGATCCGTGGATGGCGTCCTTCACTTCAAGGCGCATTTCCACGGGTTCAAGGCGAAGCATTCGCCGCTCGATTTCTTCTTCCGGGATGCCGAGCAGCAACAGAACGGCCCAGCAATGGATGGCATTTTCTATGCTCGCTGGATCGGAGAAAGGAATTTCGATTTGCGATTTACGATTTACGAATGACGATTTTTGCTCCGCCCAGGTTTTTGTGTCGAGGGTTTCGGCTTTTCCGTGCCGCGCGAGGGTCTTATGACCCCGCGCTTCTGGAGGGGCTACTATTGCCCAAATTTCAACTCCTCCGGATTCCCGTTTTTCAACTTTAAAGATTTGCAAATCGGCAGGTTCGCCATTTTTTGACCAACAAAATATTCGGGGAGCGTCTAGATTTGACAACTTTTTAAAAGTTGTCAAATCTTCCGCACGCGCTATCAAGCAATCAACCTGTTCAAACAACTTCATTTTTTCTTTTAATTTCTCCGCATCAGAAGAAAAGCCCTCCTGGTGGGCTGGGCCGAGGTTGGTGAAAACCCCAATGGTGGGGCGAATAATTTTTTCCAGTCGCTCCATCTCGCCGGGCTGCGAAATCCCAGCCTCGAAAATAGCCAGCGTGTTGCGCTCCTGCATTTGCCACACCGAAAGCGGGACGCCAATTTGGGAATTGTAACTTTTGGGACTGCGTATGATGTCAAAGTCAGGAGAAAGCAGTTGGGCGAGCCATTCTTTCACCACCGTTTTCCCGTTGCTGCCCGTGATGCCGATGACGGGAATGTTAAATCTCGAACGGTGGTAAGCAGCCAGATTTTGAAGGGCATCGAGGGTATTTTCGACTTTCAGGATATTGGCCAGTGGCAATTTTTGGGTGCCAACATCTTGACTTACAATGAATTGGCGAACACCCTGTGCGTAGAGCTCGGGGACGAACCGATGGCCGTCGCGGTGTTTGCCCGGTAGGGCGAAAAACAGCGACACGGCGGGAGCAGCCACGGAGCGGCTATCGAAAAGCAGTTGCTCCACGGTCGAGTTGGCTTCCGTTTTTTGCAGCCACTCGGCGTGGAGGATGCGTTGTATGTCGGAGAGGGTGTACGTCACGCCGCAAATATAAAGCATTGGTAGACCTCGGAGGTTTTCGAAAACCTCCGAGGTCTATCTACCTTTGCGCCCGATGGAATGGATACTAAAATCTCCCGATGATCTGCCAGCCCTGGCCCCCCAACTAATAGACGCCCTCGCTGGCCGCCGCAAAATCGCCCTCTACGGCGACATGGGCGCGGGCAAAACTACCCTGGTCAAGGCCTTCTGTAGCTATCTGGGGGTCACGGAGAATACGGCCAGTCCAACTTTCTCGTTGGTCAATCAATATACGTACCCCGTGGACGGCGGAACCGCTCTTCAACCTGCTGCTGCGGC
>JANMME010000080.1:0-3437 GCA_031373015.1 Saprospiraceae bacterium | reverse complement strand
GGTCAACAGTCAATGGTCAAGCCTCACTCCCTTCTCACCGATTTCGATATCTCGCTCTTCAAAAGCGGCAAGCACTTTCGCCTATATGAAAAATTGGGCAGCCACCTCGTAGAACACGAGGGCGAACACGGCGTGCTTTTTTCTGTGTGGGCGCCCAACGCCAAACGTGTGAGTGTGGTGGGCGATTTCAACCAATGGAATCCCGACAGCCATATCCTGCTACCCCGCTGGGATTCAAGCGGTATCTGGGAGGGTTTCATTCCGGGCATCGGCAAGGGCACCACCTACAAATACCATATCAAAACCAAAGTGGGCGTTGACCTCGACAAGGGCGACCCCTACGCCCGAATCTGGGAAACGCCTCCGCGCACGGCGTCTATAGTATGGGATTATGACCATGCTTGGAAAGACGATAAATGGCTCAAAAGCCGCCTCGAAAAAGCCGGGAAGCCGCAGCCATGGTCGGTTTATGAGGTCCACGCAGGATCCTGGAAAAAAAAGGCCCACGACGGCAACCGCTCGCTCAACTGGCGCGAACTGGCCGAGGAACTCGTGCCCTACGTGAAAGAAATGGGCTTCACCCATGTGGAACTCATGCCGGTAATGGAGCACCCTTATTTCCCTTCCTGGGGTTACCAAATCACGGGATTCTTTGCGCCCACGAGCCGCTCTGGATCGCCGGAAGACCTGATGTTTTTGATTGACAAATTTCACGAAGCCGGCATCGGGGTCATTCTCGACTGGGTGCCCTCGCACTTTCCGAGCGATATCCATGGCTTGTATTTTTTCGACGGCACGCACCTCTTTGAATACGCCGATATGCGCCGTGGATTCCATCCGGACTGGAACTCTTATGTGTTTGATTATGGACGGAATGAAGTGCGCAGTTTCCTGATTTCCAATGCTTTATTTTGGCTGGACAAGTATCATATTGACGGACTTCGCGTAGATGCGGTAGCGTCCATGCTGTATCACGATTACTCACGCAAGGAAGGTGAATGGGTGCCCAACAAACACGGCGGCAAGGAAAATCTCGAAGCCATTTCTTTACTGCAGGAATTCAACAACGCCGCCTATCAGGAATACCCGGGCATCGAAACCATTGCGGAGGAAAGCACGGCTTTCCCGGGCGTCACCAAGCCGACCTTCGACGGCGGACTCGGTTTTGGCCAAAAATGGATGATGGGCTGGATGCACGACACGCTTTCGTACTTCAAGCGTCCGGCGCTGTACCGCCGCTGGCATCAGAATGAGATCACGTTCTCGATGGTGTACGCCTTCTCCGAACGTTTCATGTTGCCGCTCAGCCACGACGAGGTGGTACACTTGAAATCCAGCCTCTTGTACAAAATGCCGGGCGACGAGTTTCAGAAATTTGCCAACCTCCGGGCGCTGTTTGGTCACCAATGGACCCACCCCGGCACCCATATCCTGTTCATGGGCGGTGAAATCGGCCAAAGTACAGAATGGAGCCACGACTTGGGCGTTCCCTGGGACTTGCTCCAATATGATTACCACAAAGGCATTCAAAATTGGGTAAAGGCCCTCAATGAAGTTTATGTGAATAAACCCGCCTTCTGGCGCAATGCTTTCCATCCGGATGGCTACGAATGGATTTCAGGCGGCGATACCGAGAATTCCGTGCTCGTATTTGTGCGCCACGGCGATGCGGGCGACCCGATGTTGCTCGTGGTTTGCCATTTCAACCTCAGCTATATGCCCGAGTACACGGTAGGCGTTCCGCACGGGGGCACTTGGCGCGAGATATTGAACAGCGATGCCAAGGAATTTGGCGGCTCTGGGGTGCTGAACGGGGATTTGAAGGCGGTTAAAAAAGAAGAGCACGGGAAGGATTATTCGGTGACGTTTAAGTTGGCGCCGTTGAGTGTGATGGTTTTTGAGGGGGAGGTGGTGAAGAAGGCGGCGGGAAAGAAAAAAATCGGGAAAGTGTAGATGTGAAATCGGCATTTTGAACTACATTTTTCATCTTTTATGAAAGCAGGTCAAAGATTATGGACAAGGCCATCCTTAAAGTCATTTAATCATGCTCAAACTACTCCTGCTTCCGATTTTATTTTCATTCCCATCATTTCTCAGCGGACAGGCCCCTGATTTTTTTGTGGAAGGTTCAAGATGGGTTTATCAAACTTCCGAAAGTTGGGAACCCGGACAGCCATTGGTGCATGATTGGTTGGTGAAACACTGTATAATGCGACTTTTATGGTGACGGACTGTTTGGGAAGAAGGATTTAATCCATATCGCTGATTGAGCAGCACACATCTGGACAATTGCGCTCAAAGGGCGTCTATTTTTGGCGTATAGAAAAGGAAGGCCGTGTCATCAGAACGGGCAAACTTATTTGCGAATGAGCATTACCTACATCACCTCCCCCCAACCCATAACCACCCCAAAACCCTTCCCCAAAAAATACCCCCTCGTCTCCGCTTCCGAACGCGCGCTCGTCACCAGCACAAAATCCCCTCCCCAGGCCCCCAAACTCTTCACCTCACCCCAGAAATCGCTGAAGTACAAGTCTTTAGCGCGGGGTAGCCCAATGGTTTCGCTCACTAAAATTTCGTGTTCCAGCAGAACAGCATCAATCTCCGCCAGCGTTTTGGCTTCCAAAAACTGCTGCGTTAGCTGGGATACTTTTTCGATGATTTCCAGATTTTTGAACACCCGTTCGCGGTAACGGGCAATGCCCTCACGGCTGTTTTGTTTTTTGCCTAGGAAGACGAAGTAGAGGTGGCTCGCAAAGTGTGGCACACCTCCAAGGTGTGCCACACTTGTCTCGGGCGTCTCCCCGTCCAAATGATACAAGATCGGCCCCTCCGAATATGCGCAGGCAATGTCGTAGCCTGAGCCGCCCAGCGTTTCAAACAAGACTTTATAAGGATCCACACCCGCCCAACGCGCCAACGCAGCGATCAGCGTACTGCTCGTACCTAGACCCCATTCCCGGGGAAAATCGTTCTGCGTAAACACCCGAAACGATTGATTTTCAATAAAAAAGGAAAGATTTTGGCGCTGACAGGCGCGAAGTATCTCGGCCAGGGTCTGGGCGGTATTTTCGTCAGAGGAGTTCAGGATTTGGAAGTCCGGCCACATAAATTCCGCCTCAAACCAAACCGAACCGTCGGGGTTTTGGCTTTGCCAACTCAATTTTCCGATGGAATCACCGGCTTCCACCCACAATGTTTGCCCAAAACGAACGGGCACAGCAAGGGCTGTTGCGCCATCAAGCACAAAGTATTCGCCCGTGAGCAGGAGTTTGCCTTGGGTGCGCGTCTCAAAAATGAGTGGGGTGGGCATAAAGGTTTTTTTGACAGGATTTACAGGATGAACAGGATTTACGAGGCACCGACAGCGCGGCGCTTGCGGCGACGGCGGCATCGACGGCGGATCCGCCCGCGCGCAGCGCATCGACTCCCGCCTG
>JANMME010000070.1:0-5233 GCA_031373015.1 Saprospiraceae bacterium | reverse complement strand
CACATGGCGTTGGAAACTGCAACGACAAAGTGATAGAGCGCTGCATGGCCTCCGGCCAGAGTCAGGGTGTCAACTCTGCCCCCTGCTTGGGCGCTACTGGGATGGTCGCCGGCGACCCGGATGTGAGCGAAGACGCGGGGTGCTCAGAACCAGGCGACGATGCCTGGCTCAAACCTCTAGACATGATTCAAGGAGAAACGTATGCGCTGGCGGTCAATAATTTTTCGGCCACCGGCAACGGCTTTTCCATTGAATTTGGGGGTACCGGCGAATTCTTAGGCCCTGAAGCGAAATTTGAAACCATACCCGAAGAAGTGTGCCTCGGTACGCCCGTGCAAGTAATAGACGCCTCCACCTTCGCCCTCGGCGGCATTACGGCCTGGAATTGGAGCTTTGGCGCAGACGCTGTGCCACAAACCGCCACTGGAAAAGGTCCACACACCGTGGCATTTAACACCCCGGGCGTTCACCCCGTGGTGCTTACCTTGGAAACCGATTTGGGCTGCAAAGTCACCGCTATTCAATCGGTCATCATTCACCCTGATGTTGAAGTGGACACGCTCATTGCAGCCCCCGATTGCAACGGAACAGCCAATGGTCAGATAACCATCAACAATATCACGAGCGGCACCCCACCTTATTTGTTCAGTTGGAACAATGGTCCATTTACCGCCGAAAACTCGCTCGATAGTCTCGGTGTTGGTTTTTACACCCTCGCCATTGTTGATTTTAACAACTGCAGAACCGACTTGGGCATCCAGGTAGATGAGCGGATTTTGACAGCGGATGCCAGTGTGGACGCGCCGCTTTGCTTTGGCGATGCAAACGGCGTCATCACGCTCAATGTGACCAATGGCAAGCCCCTCGTGCAGTTTAATTGGGGGAGCGGCTACATCCCTAACAGCTCGCAAGGTGGTTTTGCTGCTGGAACGTACACCATCAAAGCCATTGACGCGGTGCTGTGTGAGGGAACGTTTGTAGTAACGGTGGCCGACAACCCTGAACTGAAACTGGCCATGGATACGGTTCCCATTTCCTGTTTTGGCGCCAACGACGGCATGGCCGAAGCCATCCCTTCTGGCGGCGTAGGCCACTATACCTACCAATGGTCAAATGGTGAAACCACGCAAACCATTGCCAATTTGAAGCCCGGCCAATACGATGTAACGGTCTCAGACCGAAACGAATGCATCATCGTCGGTGGCGTGTTCATTACAGAGCCGCCTGATATAGCCGTAAATCTAAAGGACGTGTTGAACCTTATTTGCAACGGCACACCCGAAGGCGAGATCCGCGTGGAAGGCCTTGGGGGAAGGCCTCCTTACAAATTCAGTCCCGATGGCGTCACATTTTTCGCCTCGGATACTTTGAAAAATTTGTTGGCGGGCGATTATTGGGTGAAAATCAAAGATGCTTACGGTTGCCAGGACTCCGTATTTGCCACCATCAATCAACCTCCGGCGCTTATTGTTGTGGCCGAACCAGCAGACACGACGCTTGATTTAGGCTTCACCGTGGACATCAGCACGGTTACATTCCCAGTAGGCCGCCCCATTACTTTTGAGTGGTCTCCCTCCATTGGGCTCAGCGAAATCAATATCGCCGAGCCAACCGCTACGGCCATCAATGACATTCGCTATATTGTAAAAATTACCGACGAGGATGGATGTATGGCCTTCGACACCGTTACAATCCATGTCAAAAAAGACCGCCCGGTATATTTCCCCAATATTTTTGCGCCCGACAAGCCGTATCCGAACGACCACTTTACCGGATTTGGTGGCCCGGCTGCAGAGCAAATTACCCTGTTGCGTATCTATGACCGTTGGGGTAGTCTGATCTACGAAAACCGCGACTTCGGGTTGAACGAGCCAAATTTTGGCTGGGACGGCACGGCTAAGGGTCAAAAGGTAGATGGGGTATTTGCCTGGTATGCGCTGGTGCGTTTTATTGATGGGGAGGAATTGACGTACAAGGGAGACGTGACGGTGATACGGTGAGTGCCAAAACGACATAAACATGAATCATCCCGAATTTTTAGCAAAGCCCCTCTGGGACGAACGTAACCCAAAATTAGGGATGACTCATGTTCATGTCAAGCATGAAGCCTTTCTATCAAAGACGAACAAACACCTTCCCCACCACCACATCCCCCCGCTCATTCTCAACCCGCAGGACATACTTGCCCGCAGGTATTTTGTCCAAAAAAATGACGTACTCGGTCGCTGATTGGTCGAATCTGCTCTGGAACGCCCGTCGCCCATCCTCTGACCAGATGCTGACTTGACCACTTGGCAGGCGAGCGTCGGGAGGGATGTGCAGTGCCAAATAGTCTCGCGCTGGGTTGGGGTAAAGCAGCACTTGCGGCGGTTGGCCAGAGGCTTCTGTGCTGCCCACGGGCAGCTGGCACCCGGGCACCAAGCAGCCCCAATTGTCGGTGTGAAGCAACCAGGCGCGCACTCTAGGTGGCGGCGGTGGCATATTTCCGTCATGGTTATCGGTATATCCAGCGAGCCAATAGCCTTCTCCAGTGGGGTCTTTGACAATGGCATCTATTTCGTGCCAAGCCAGATAGACCGAGTCGTGTAAAATCCTATGAGAACGCACCCAGAGGCTGTCCCCATTAGTACCTGTTTTTGCGATCCAGCCCGTAACATCATCAAACCAGGTCATAGAGCCTGCCGCCACATACCCGTCGCCCTCGTTCGCTTCTGTGAAATCAAACAGATAAGACAATAAGGCATATTTTCCGTTCCCCATTGGCCTTTCCCAAGCCAATTGGTGCTGGGCGTTGAGCTTAAAAAAGACCGGATATGTGTGTACTACCCCACCCACAGCACCGACTTCCTTTGCCCTATGGGTGATGCCGATAACACCGCCATCGTCGGTTTCCCGCAGCCCTGTGACCAAAATCTTCATTTCTGTCTGGGGCGACTGGTAGGTCCACATCACCTCTCCCGAAGCGTCGGTTTTTATGACAAAAATTCGGCTTTTGTAAGATTGCGGAGTGAAGAAGTTGTTATTGTAGCCCCCGATAAAGAAGCCCCCGTCCTGTGCGGGCCAAACACTGTTCACTCCCTCAGTGTAGGGAAAATGGTAAAGTTTTTGCCACAAGACGTTCAGATTCTTGTCCAAACGGGCTGCGGCAACACCTGCATTAGCATCTGACAACTGAGTGGAGCGAACATTGTAAACAACAATGTACCCGGAATCGGGCGTTGGTCGCCAATCGTTGATAGCCGTAAAGTCGTCATAAGGGGCATATATGTGCGGAAAGGTGTCAAAAGACATGGAATCTTGCCAAGTATGGAAAGTCATCCGAGTCGGATTTCGATAACTGATAGAGCAAAAATCTTCGAGCCTGCCACCGCCGACATATCGAGGGGGAGTAAAAGAATAAAAGGTTCTTGGCCCAGAAGGATCGTCCAGCAAGTTGTAGGTTCTGTAACGGATCAGAGTGCCTTTTCGATCAAACATGGCAAGCAGCAAACTCAAATACCCCGTGGAGTCAATGCTATGCCCGACACAGTAAACAGTATCCCCTTGAACGCACACGCCTCCGTCAAAATCGCTTTGCACTTTGAAATCAAAGTGGTACTGTTGGTTTACATACAGCTGCGCCCCAAGAGGCTGCCCCCAAAGAGGGAGCAGCAAAAAGAGTAATATTTTCACGCTTGGAGCTATTTTAGGATCAACAATTTAGAGGAAACCCGCTGGCCATTGCTTAGCAACACAATGAAGTAGGCGCCTGGGCGAATGCCTGTCAGTTCAGCGGTAAGTTCGTCGGTGCCTGCCTCCATTTCCCAACGCCTTACCGCTTGCCCTAAAAGGTTGTACATCGCGACCTGATGCGCTTGGCTTTTTGAGCCGATGGTAAATTGCACCAATTCGATAGCCGGGTTGGGCTGAACATCAAATCTTTCTGTTTTAGACACCGCATTGAGTTCTGAATCGGTTTGATTCTCATCCGCTCGATGCACTGGCACGCCACCCTTTGCTCCCACTACTATGTCGTAATATACTTCCAGAAGGATTTGGGCAGAACGGCTCACATAGCGGTCATTTGTTTGAGCGATATTTAGCAATTGCGCCAGTGCTGTCGGGTCAAGTGCGCCGATGCCCAGGCCATTATTTTCAAAAGTCTCAAAGAGACCGATCAGGTTCAGGTAAAGGTTATAGTCCTCGGAGTCTTCCACGCTCATCGGATATCGGGCGGGTATTCCTGCCAAATGAGTGTGCAGCGCAGGGTAGTCGCGCAGATAGTGGTAAACTTCTGCCACTTCCATGTCCGCAGAGAAAGTATGGTGTCGACCAATCCAAAGCGTCAGGTCGGCGATGGTCACCGAGTCTGCGTCCAGGATTTTTTGAGTACCATAGTAAGCAGCTTGGTTGAAGCGGAGAGATGCTTCCGTGATAAATGCTTCTATATTACCTCGTTCGGTGACGGTGTTTTTCGCCAAAGCGCTCAGCGTATTCAGGTCATTGATCGGCAAAGGGTTGGCATGCTCTTGGAAATATTGGCGCAGGGAGCCACTCCGCAGGGCATCGGGGTTGGCTTGTAGCACTTGCATACGCTCCGTGTTGTTGTACAGGTCGCTCCTATCGTAAAAAGCTCGGATCACGTCTGCACTCAGATAGGGCGACAGCCCGAGCAAAGTGGCGCGTACCGAAGACTTGTTGGCTGCTGTTGCACTGTTTAATACACCAATTAAGCCTGATTTGTTGCCCCCGTCCATACGAGCGTTGTAATCTGCCCGAAGGGAGTCGTGGCGAGTGTGCCAATAGATATATAGACCTTCAATTTCCGAAAGCGGCCTTAGTCCCCAAGGGGCATAGTTTGGAGAACAGGCCTCATTACCATTTCCAGCTTCCAACCTGGTCAAATTTAAGAAGTCAAGCGGTTTTTCGTGAAAACCGTTTTCTTTGTAATAGTAGGTAACTTCATCAATATACGGATTGGAGAAATCTGAAAAGTCCCCATTTGGGGGGAAATACGAAAATTCGTTGCCCGCCGATGTGGTCGAAGTCCCTTGGGTGGGGGCTACCCTGCCGGGTGTGTAGTAATCAACGATACTGCCCGAAGGAAGCTCGGTTATTTCTTGGGTATTGCATTGGATGGCAAGTCCTGCGAGCGGGTCAGGGATGGAGGGGCCGCTTGAAAATGCCGATATGCACCTATCCATCGAGTGGAAATCGTTGTTGAAAACAAAGTTGGAGTTGTTGGAAAAAGAAG
>JANMME010000056.1:0-2232 GCA_031373015.1 Saprospiraceae bacterium | reverse complement strand
TTCAAATCGTGGAGGTGCGATTTTTGCAACCCACGCTTCAACAATTTTCACCAATTGTAATTTTTCAAATAATACAGCAACAACGGCAGGTGGCATTTACAATTGGGATGGTTCTTCGCCTATTTTCATAAATTGTGGATTTTCAAATAATACTGCTAATGATGGCAGCGGTGCAATGTTAAATTTAGATTTTTTTGTAACCAAACGGAATGTTGTTGTAGCCAACGCAAAATATGTATTATTATGTTGCTTCGGTCTTGTATGGGGCATCCCAGTAAAAAGCAAATGCTATAGTAGGTTCAGCACCTCCCCCAATTCCCGCTTCCGCTCCAGCCCCAAATCCCGGTCAATATCCTCGAACAGAAAGTAAATGCGTTCCAATTCGTCGTCGCTAAAAACCGACTGCGCCATGCTGAACAGCTCGTCATTTTCTACGGCGATGTGGTCAAGCAGATCGTTCATATACCCATTGAGGAGTTTCTGGGCTTTGGGCCAATCCTTATTTTGTGCAGCCTCCTCGATCTCTGCCACCGTTTCCCGGAACATTTCGTGATGCCCCTCCAGTTCAGAAATGATGTCTTTTAGCAGAAAATCAGGGTTTTCTCTAAGTTTTTTAAAAAGCACCTCCTCTTCCTTATAATGGTGGAATCGGTCGCTGTATTCTCTGAAAAACACGATCAGCCGCCGCAAGTTTTCTGCGTATTCGTCTGCATTGGTTTCCCAAGTATTCTGGAGCGATTGAATGACGCCTTCAGCCGCACTGATGATGTCGTGTTCGCTTATCAAAACCTGAATTGGATCGTGTTTGGACATTGGATATTGAACATTAAACATTGGACATTGGACATTGGACATTGGACATTGGACTTTAGAATATCTGCCAAGTTCTATTACCCGACAATATACTGTTCAATGGCGCCCGACCGCGCTTGACTTCCTGCTGATGTATTTGCTGCGCCATGTCTTCTTCGTAAACCGGATGCTGGCGGGCATAAAGCACCCCGAAAGGCCGGGGGAAGTGTTGGCTGCCAAAGTCGTCGCCCAAAAAGCGCGAAAGCAGGTTTGCTTTTGTCTTGTCTTGTTCGTCGTGGATCCACAGCTCGTCGGGAGTGGTGCCGTTTTCGTTCAAGTTGACGACTACCGGGTTTAGCCCGTCCAATTTTATTCCCTTGTCCACATTGTTTCCAAAGATCAAAGGCTTCCCGTGCTCCACATACAGGACTTCTTCCTTTTTGGTTTCTTTGTCCGAATAAGGGAAAAAAGTGCCGTCGTTGAATATCGGGCAGTTTTGATATACCTCCACAAACGCAGTGCCTTTGAAAGCGTGCGCTCTTTTCAGCATGGCCAGCAAATGCTTGGGATCGCGGTCAAGTGCGCGTGCAACGAAAGCAGCATTGGCCCCAAGTGCCAGTTCGGAGGGATTGAAAGGCTCCTCAATAGAGCCGAAAGGAGAGGTTTTCGTCACTTTTCCCCGTTCCGAGGTTGGCGAGTATTGGCCTTTGGTTAGGCTGTAAATCTGATTGTTAAACATCAGGTAGTTGAGGTCGAAGTTTTTACGGAGGGCGTGGATAAAATGGTTGCCGCCGATAGACAGCGAATCACCGTCGCCCGAGATGACCCAGACGCTGAGTTCCGGGTTAGCAGCCTTTACCCCGGAGGCAATCGCCACCGCTCGGCCATGGATACTGTGCATCCCGTAGGTATCCATGTAATAGGTAAACCGGGAGGAACAGCCGATTCCGGAGATAAAAACAAAGTTTTCCTTGGGTATGCCCAACTCCGGGAACAGGGTCTGCACCTGTTTCAAAATGGAATAGTCTCCACAGCCCGGGCACCATTTTACATCCTGGCTGGAGGCAAAATCTTTTGGGCTGAGTATGAGTTCCTGTTCAGCAATAGCAACTTGCATGGCAGTTATTGGTTTAACAATTCAAGAATTTTGGTCTTAATCTCCAGGGTCGTAAACGGCTGGCCCTGTATTTTGGAGAACCCAATGGCCGGAATCAGGTATTTAGCCCGGATCAGTTGCAACAACTGCCCGTTGTTCATTTCGGGGATCAAAACCTGTTCGTAACCGGCCAACAATGCGCCCAGATTTTTAGGGAATGGGTTGAGATGCCGCAAATGAATATGCGCTACGCTGTGACCCTCTGCGATCAGTTCCTGAATGGCTGTTTTGAGGGCGCCGAAAGTGGAGCCCCAGCCCAAGACCAGCAGCCGGGCATTTTCTTT
>JANMME010000044.1:0-1546 GCA_031373015.1 Saprospiraceae bacterium | reverse complement strand
AACTCAGGCAATTGGTTCATCGGCAGCATGACAGACGAAACGCCGCGCCAATTCAAGGTTAAACTCGACTTCCTTGATGCGGGCAAAAACTACGAGGCAACGATTTATGAAGATGGGAAAGGCGCGCACTATTTGGACAATCCGTATCCGGTGAACATCCGAAAAGTAAAAGTGCGCAAGGGGGAGTTGCTGGAAATCAATCTGGCAGCGGGAGGAGGCTGCGCTGTTTCGATCTTGAAATTGAAATAAACCGCAAAATGTAAAACAGGAGAACAGGAAAATCTAAAACCGTGATTTTTTAATCCGAATAAGGCCAAGGTTTTGAATCGTTCGAGTGCTTGGCGCCTCTTAGTTTTGAAGCACTCACTTCTTGTCGTCAGGGTCGTTGTCGTCTACTGGCGGGGTCGGTTGCCCTTCTTGCATAATTGCCCGCACTTTGGCGAAGTCGGGGTGGTCAATGCCGCGACGCTTAAATTCATTGAGGTCAGACAAAAAGGCATCTTTGTAAAGCGGAAACCCGCTTTCTGGCCAACATTTAAGGTCTTTTTGCTCTCGATAGATTTTTTCAGCCTCAGCCCATCGGTTTTGGAGCAAATAGGCAAGTGGTAGGTTGGTAAGGAGGTAGGGGTGGCTTGGGTCTATTTCGAGTCCTCGTTTGATAGACCATTCGCTGGCAACTGGGCCTATCTGATCTCGAATAAAAAGCTGATTATATCCCAAAGAATTGTAAGCATCGGCAAGAGTACCCCTTACTTGTCTGAATAGGACAGTATCGAGTTCAAATGCTCTGTCTTCCAGTTGTTTTGCTAAGGAGTACAACTCGCGCAGCTTGTCAATTTTTTGAATATCTCGCGTTATGTCTGTGGTTGGGCAGAAGGCATCGGCATAGTTTAACAACTCGTGTGGGTCATTTGATTGGAGGAAAACTTTTGTGTCGAAGTCTGCGCTTTTTTTCTGGCTTATCTTATACAGCCCTATCATTGCATTGGTTGTGTGGCGTATGGCCTCGGCTTTCTGGTAATATTGCTTTGCCTCGTCCCATTCCTCTTGTTTGAATTTTTTATCACCCCAGTAAGCAAGTAGGTCTGGCTCTCGACTGCGTATGACTTCTTCATCAGTCAAAACCAGCCCGTTTTGCACCATCTGTAGGAGCGGCACCGGCATGACATGGGTGGGTATGAAAAAGCCTGGAGTCGTCCAAAAATTGACACCCTGATTCACATCAACGACAACCAACCACCGTGAGTCGCGGGTAAAACCGGCGTTCACACCTCCGCTATAATAATATGGCACTGTGGATATTTCTGCGCCTTCGGATCCCCACAGCTTCATAGTGTTGTCGTCACTCAGCGTTGCCATCATCGTTTTATTTGGGGAAACCGCCACCTTATTCACACTTCCAGTGTGTCCTTTGAGTTGAGTGGATTGTTTGCCGTCTGCGCTCCAAAGTATGGCAGTTTTGTCATCGCTGCCTGTCAATATAACTTCGCCGTCGCTGGAGTAAGCAATTGTGATGACAGCGGCAGTATGACCCGTATTTGTATGG
>JANMME010000008.1:0-1854 GCA_031373015.1 Saprospiraceae bacterium | reverse complement strand
GGGGAGAAGGTGGGCTTGATTCCTTTGCCCTTGCCTTTGCTTGGTTTTATGATCGGCATTGCGGTGTTGTACAGTTTTATTGTGGAGGGGACGAAGCGGAGGTTTTTTAAGAGGGCGGCGCTTTGAGCAAGTCCAACGTTTCAAGCAGCAGCATTCCGCTCCCGCCATTCCTAAGGTGAGAGCTCGAACTCTTGTTTGAACACTTTTCCGAAGTAGTTTGGGTCATTGAATCCTGAATCGAAAGCCACTGCCTGCTGTCGGATAGATCGTGGCGATAGGTGACGATCTGCTGCCCGTCATAGCGGTGTAGCCCGGCGGATGAAGCGAACCAAAGGAATCCTAAGCTGTCCTGCACGATGCACTGCACACTGTTGCTACCCTTTTTGCCGGGCAATTTGAACAACTCGAATCGGGGAGAAAAGTCGGGAGGGTTGGTGGGATTGGGCGGGCAAAAGAACAACCGCCATGGTCACAAATATCGCAGTTGGCAAAAGCCAAAAAAGGCGGCATATTGGACGCATGGCGGTTGTGTTTTATAGGGGAAAGGTCTGGCTAGTTTTGAAAACTCAAAATGATATAAGTCACCCTCCATATTAATTTTTCACCAGTTTCGAGCAGAAACTCCCCGCCTCATTCCTCCATTCAAAACAATACACCCCAGCCGGAACCCCGCTTAAATCAACATCCTTCTCAAAATTGCCCTTGATTTCCATCATTTCCCTGTGAAGAATCCGCCCCCAAGCATCACTGACCGTAAGCAAATAGTCGCCTGACGTTTCTCCCTTAATATTGAGATGCACTATGCCAGTAGTAGGGTTTGGACTTACGGTGATTGCTACGTTGGCTGGTTTATGCTCCAGTACGCTCGTAAGTGGAGCACCGGTGTAGTGGTAAATTACTGTTGGGTCACCTGTACTGTTTAGATGAGTGCCATAGCCGGTCGTGGAATTGTAGAAAAATAGGGTGAGCACTTTTGTTCCTTCGTCAATGGTTTGCCAGGTAGTGCCGTTGTCATGGCTGACACGTGTTTCGAAAGGCCCATTGACGTTGTGCTGGCTGAATGCAGCGATGAGCGTCTGGGTATTGGGAACATATTGCATCCCTGTCAGTGCATATTTATCGTCAGTCGGTGTAATATCTTCCCAGGTAACGCCCTTGTTCGAAGTGCGGTAAAGGCGGGATTTGTTGATATGTGTAATGGTGTCGCTATAATCTCCGAAAGCTACCAGGCAGGTATTATCATGGCAGGCAATGACATCAGGGAAAAGTGATAGACCTGGATCCAATGGAGTGTTGTTCCACACCTCCCAGGTTGCGCCCTTGCTTGCAGAATGGAAAACGCGACCGTATTGCGAAACAAACCAAACATGATTGCCTTCTATGGCATGAAATGGGAAAGTAAACTCTCCAGACAAAACGGGTGATAATGAAGCGGGGTTAACCCTTTGCCAGGCTTGACCACCCGTAGCAGTCCAAAAAATCTGAAACCCCAGAGAATCAGGATCGCCAACTACTACGCCAACACCGCTATCAAAGAACTTTACAAAGTCCACATAGGTTGTTATATCAAGGTTCTGAGACTCCCATGTCTGTCCGCCATCCTTAGTTTTGAACAACTTGTTTCCGTCAACGAAATCTATTACGGTAATCCAGGCGACATTTGAATCGAGTGCAAACATATCCGTTGTAATCGCAACGCCGCTCGTGGGATAAGTTCCGCTCTTCCATGTTTGGCCGCCATTGGTGGTGCGAGCGAAGTCATTTTGGGTCAAGCCGAAATTCCATGGTGTGATGGAACAATCACCCGCCTCGGCTGCCGTCCACGCAACCTTATCGCCGCCCGCGTTCAGCACG
>JANMME010001088.1:0-2159 GCA_031373015.1 Saprospiraceae bacterium | reverse complement strand
ATCGCCATTAGCCAATAACTAATGCCCCCGCCGCGCCTGGGTCTTTTGACCTCCGGTATGCACATTAAGTCCCTTGATTATCAATCTGTAATCAATGTTTTTAGGGAATAACACGAGCCATTATGCAAAAGCCGATTTGTCATGTCGCAACGTAGTGAAGACACCTACACAACCCAAACCTCTCTGGATGCCTTTGACAATGCGGACTCGGGTAGCTTGGGTGGTGTAGGTGTCTTCACTACGTTACGACATGACAATCACGTTGAGTGAAAATAAATAAAATCAAAGGATAGACTCCAATTATGTATTGATAATCAACCGTTTTTGTGTGCATACCGTAGCATCTCCAGCCCCAGCGTCCCTTCGGTGGGTAGCCATACCCTTCCAAAACCTCCCGCAATTCAAACGGCGGCGGCCAAAAGTGCAAATCAGTTTATTTGTCAGGAACACCACGCTGGGCGGAAAGATTGGTCATCTCGTCGCGGGAGCCACCAGCAAATCTTGTCGTTCGGAGCTGTCACCGGGTGAATATCAGCCAAACCAAGAATTTGGAATTATTTCAAATTTCCGCACCTTTGTAAGAAAATCAGTCATTATGAATGCACAGCTTTCCGCTACTGAATTGCTTGACAACGCATCCCAGCTGGACATGGGCGAATTTGAGCGCTTTGTCCAGCACTTACTGGCGCTTCGTGCACGTCGAAAAGGATTAGGTCTTGATGCAAAAGAGGCTGATTTGTTGAAACTAATTAACAGAAAGAGTCTTTCAGATGCCCAACAAAAACGTTTTGACTATTTAACTGAAAATGCAAATCGCAGCGAAGCAGAACAACAGGAATTACTTGCATTGATAGAAATTGTAGAGCAATTTGATGCCGGGCGAATGGAAAACCTTGCCGAATTGGCCAGACTACGCAACTTGCCTGTGCGTACGCTCATGCAGCAATTGGGTGTTTTTCCTGCTCAATTGGCATGACCATTTTGATTGGGATGATACCTTTACCCAAGTTATCGGCCTTACACCGATAGGGCGGACGACGGTGGACGCGCTCCACCTTAACCGACCACCATTGATGCGTTTGCGTGCTGTATTATTCATCTTGGGCGAACATCCTCCCAGAGTATAAGCTGAGCCGATCCCATCCTGTCAATCCTGTCCCTTTACAAAAAAAACCATCATAGAAACCCCCAAACCGCACTTTTTACAAACTTAACATGGTTTCCCCCAAAAAAAAACATCATTGTTAGGTTACTTTGCAAAAGCAAATTACCTTTGTTCCGAAATCCAAAAACACCAATTTATAATCCTTTTCACTTCCTGTTTGAGCCTTATGGCTCTCTTTAATCCAGGAGAAGGCCCCGCATTCAAGGTTATCTTATCCCTCTTTTCGGGCTGGTGAGATTTTGATGCGCTCCTTGCTCTCCATACCACATCCATCCTTAATCCTCCGATTTCCTGTTTCACAAGCAGGGTAACATCGTTGTGTAATCAAAATGCGCTCCTCTCGGGGCTTGCTTTCGATGTTGATCTTTCAACCTCGAAAACAAGCCGTAATCTGAATTTGCATGAAAAGTTTTTTTACTCTTTTTAATCGTAATCAGATATTGACCCGCCAAACCATCCGCTTTACGCGCTTGGCTACTCCTGCTGCACCTGCGCCAACGGCGCATTTCCACGATTTCCGTACTACCCTTTTTTTGGTATTTTTTTTGCTGCGCCGCAACCGCAATGTTGGTGGCGTGGGCACTGTTGGCAAGTCCCTCCTTTCCAATTCCCTTGCGCTTTTACCCTTGCAACCGCTCCAGATATGCAATATACTTTCTCCCCGGCCACAACACCGCTTCTCCCAGGAGAACCGAAAGTCCAACAACTTTTTTTCACGCTTAAACCCCGGTTGGTTATGAGGAATATTTTACACTCTTCTAAAGGTCTTTTGGTGGCTATCGCTTTGGTGGTGGCGAATTTGTGTTTTGTGGGGGAGGCGAATGCAGCAATTTATTACCTACAAAATGCAAATGTGGCAAGTGCTAGTACACCTGGCAGTTGGAGGACTGATGCCACAGGGGGAGGAGGAGGAACCGCTGCTCCAGACTTCACTACTAATGGAGATGTTTTTAATACAATAAGTGGTCAATCAGCAACTTTTACATCGAATATC
>JANMME010001040.1:0-9209 GCA_031373015.1 Saprospiraceae bacterium | reverse complement strand
AATACGTTGATGATCAACTCGTATTGACGCGTCAAACGGTGCGCAACAGCGTGACAGAGGCTTACCTGCCGGCCCTCCTGATTTCCGAAAACCTTTCCATTTTGGACAAAAACATCGGCAATCTCGAAAAACTTTTCTCGGACACGAAAGCTATCAACAAGGCCGGTTTCGCCGAACAACTCGACGTGGACCGGCTCGAACTCTCGCTCTCCAACCTCCGCAGTGAGCGTGGCAACCTCGCCCGCCAACGCGAAATCGTGGTGAACGCGCTCAAATTCAATATGGGAATGCCCGTGGGGAACGATATTGTCCTTTCAGACAATGTGGATGTGCTGCTCGCATCCTCTGGCGACGTGGACCTGACCTCGCCAGCCAATTTCATGGCCCGCCCTGAATACCTGCTCCTGCTCAAAGGCCGCGATCTGAGCGCTATTCAAGTGGACTTGTACCGAAAGCCCTGGATGCCCACAGTAGCAGGTTTTGTTCAATGGCAACCTAGTTATCAGGGAGGCTTTGGTGCTAAAGGCACGGATACATTCAAGGATTGGTACTACATCTCATCAGCAGTGGCTGGCTTATCTGTAAGCTTACCCATTTGGGACGGTGGCGGCACAAAAGCCAAAAAGGAACGCGCCATTATTTCCGCACAAACCGTTGATATCCAAAAACAAATGCTCGAGAACGCGATTTCGCTCGAACTCGATGCTGCTCGCAAGCAATACCTAAACGCCCAAGAGCGCGTAGCCAATCAGGAGAAAAACCTCGCGCTGGCACAACGCATTTACGACACCACGCAAACCAAATACAAGTCGGGCGTGGGCAGCAGTTTCGAGGTAACACAATCGGAATCAGGGCTTTATACGGCTCAGCAAGGTTGGTTGCAGGCGCGGTATGATTTATTAACGGCCAGGGTGGCTATCAAAAAAGCCATGGGGCAGTAAGCGTAGTCCGGAACGCTGTTCCGGTGAAGTATTAAACCCGGAACGGAGTTCCGGGCTCCATCACACAAATAATTGATTTTCAACATGACAAATAAGAACCTCCTCCAACTTGCTTCATTCGCACTCGTGATTGTTTTGCTCGCTTCTTGTGGCGGCGGCGGCCCGAAAGACCCCGCCAAAGAACTCGCTGCGCTGAAAGACCAAAAAGCCAACCTTGATACCCAAATTGCTAATCTGGAAAAACAAGTGACCGCGGCCAATCCGTCGGCGAAAAAAGTAAAAACCGTTGGCCTCTCGGAAATCACCATCTCCCCCTTCCGCCACTACATTGATTTGCAAGGAAAGGTAGACGCCGACCAAAGCGTGATGGCAACCTCCAAAATGCCCGGCGCGCTCAAGCGTGTGCTGGTGAAAAACGGCGACAATGTGCGCCAAGGCCAACTTATTGCCGAAGTAGACGATGCGGTAATGCTCAAAAGCCTTGCGGAACTCGAAGGTCAATTGATCACTGCAACCGACATCTACAACCGCCAAAAAGGCCTCTGGGATCAAAAAATTGGCACTGAAGTCGCATTCATTCAAGCCAAAAACGCCAAAGAAAGTGTGGAGCGCAGTATTTCCACCATCAAAGAACAGTGGGGTATGACCAAAATTTATGCTCCCCAGAGCGGCACGGTGGATATGGTGATGCTGAAACAGGGCCAAGCCATTGCACCAGGCGTCCCGCTTTGCAACATCCTGAACCTCACCAATTTAAAGATCAAAGGTGAAGTAACAGAAGCTTATGCCGCCAAAGTTCGCAAAGGCGATCAGGTGCAAGTTTTCTTTCCAGACATGGACAAGGAAATCACCACCCGCATTACCTACGTCAGCAAAAGCATCAACCCTACTACCCGAACATTTACAGTAGAGTGCGCCCTGCCAGGCAGTGGATACAGCGCTAATCAGGTGGCGGTGATGAAGATCGTAGATTACCAGAGTGTAAATGCGGTATCAATCCCGGTCAATCTCATCCAAACTGCTGCAGATGGCGATTTTGTGTTGGTCGCCGAAAAAACAGGGGAGAAACAGGCCACTGCCAAAAAGGTGACCGTGAAACAAGGCCAGAACTACAACGGCTTTGTTGAAATCCTTACTGGCTTGAAAAAGGGGGATTGGGTGATTTCTACGGGGTTTCAGGATGTGAATAGTGGGGAGGCCGTGGCTTTTTAAGGTCGTGATCTAAATTGATCTTCAAGGGTTTTGAAACCCTCCAATGCAGGTTGGAGCTCTTCCAAATCTTCACGGTTTAGCTGGCCTATGCGATTTGCCAAACGAGACAGATTGTAATTTGCCATATCGAAATAGGCTGTCAGTGCAAATACCCGGTCTTTGGCAGAGGCAAGCGAGGCTAGAAATGGTCGCCATTGTTCATGATCCAATGCTTCAACTTGTTCAGGTTCAATTGTATTGAAAAGATGAAGCAGTTCTGCAAGGCGTATATGCTGTTCTTGTGTCATAGCAAAAAACGTTCTTTAAGTATTTTATTAATGAAAATGATTTTGTCAAGAGCGAGGTTTCGCATTTCTTCTAAAGATCGGATTCCGCGTTCCTCTATCAATATCTTTTCATAAATGACGCTGTATTCAAGCACCTTGAATTGCTGTATTTTCAGTATTTCAAGGTCTCGCTTGGAAAGGTGTTTCAGATAGTTTAATTCTTCCATTTGGATTTGGTTTGGCTTTGCAAATATAAAAGCTCAACACCAAATTTCAAAACATAACGCCCTAAATTTTCAATGCCCCAAATAACCGCACAAACAAGATACTCCCCTCCTTCGCCTGCCGAGACTTCCCGCCTGCCAAGCCTTGGCGGGCAGGGGCGTGCAGAAAGGCTTCGGCGGGTAAAAAAATCAACAATATCATGAAAGAATTCAAACCCACCAGTTGGTCTATTGACAACCGCGCCTCGATCTTTATCATTACGGTGCTCATTACGCTGGCAGGTATCATGTCGTACAACGCCTTGCCCAAAGAGCAGTTCCCCGATGTGGTGGTGCCTACTATTTTCGTCTCCACCATCTACCCCGGTGCAAGCCCGAGCGACATGGAGCAACTCGTCACCAAGCCCATCGAAAAGCAGTTGAAGGGCATTAGTGGCGTGAAAAAAGTCATGTCTAATTCTGTGCAGGATTTTTCCAGCATCATAGTCGAGTTCAACACAAATCTTGACGTGCCAATCTGTAAGCAAAAGGTGAAGGACGCCGTGGACAAAGCCGCTCGCGACCTTCCTACCGACCTGCTGGAAGACCCTACGATAACAGAATTCGACATTTCGGAAATACCGATCATGAACGTCAACATCGCGGGCGATTTCAGCCTTGATAAGTTGAAAGACTACGCCGACGCGCTGAAAGACCGCATTGAAGGGATGCGTGAGATCACGCGAGTTGACTTGGTGGGTGCGCTTGACAAAGAAATCCAAGTGGATGTGGACAAATATAAAATGGCCGCAGCCAGCCTCACATTCCGCGACATCGAAAACGCCTTGGCGTTTGAGAACATGACCATTTCGGCGGGCAATGTTGACATCGGTGGCATGACCCGCTCCGTGTCTATTCGCGGTGATTTCAAAGACGTGGAACAAATCAAAAACATCATCATCGCCTCGCAATCAGGCGCAATGCTGTATTTGAAAGACATCGCTGAGGTGCGCATGGGCCATAAGGAACAAGAAAGCTTTAGTCGCCTCAATGCCCGCAATGTCATCTCACTCAATGTCATCAAACGCACCGGAGAAAACCTGATTGATGCTTCCGACAAAATCAAAAAGGTGGTAGACGAGATGAAGTCCAATGATTTCCCAGCCAATCTGGAAATCAGCATCACTGGCGATCAAAGCCGCGCCACCCGAACCACGCTCCACGACCTCATCAACACCATAATCATTGGCTTCATTCTGGTCACGCTCGTGCTGATGTTTTTCATGGGCGCCACCGACGCACTTTTCGTGGCCATGTCGGTGCCACTTTCGATGTGTATTGCGTTCATGGTGCTGCCCGCTTTTGGGTTTACCCTCAACTTCATCGTGTTGTTTGCTTTTCTGCTAGCACTGGGAATTGTGGTAGACGATGCGATCGTGGTGGTCGAAAATACGCACCGTATTTACCACGAGGATAAAAAACTGACCATCATCGAGGCAGCCAAAAAGGCTACCGGCGAGGTATTTCTGCCGGTACTTTCAGGTACAGTCACTACGCTGGCGCCATTTATCCCGCTTGTTTTCTGGGGCGGTATTTTTGGCAAATTCATGCACTACCTGCCTGTCACAGTCATCATTACACTGACCGCCTCCTTGCTGGTGGCCTACATTGTCAACCCCGTCTTTGCGGTGTGGTTTATGGGCGATTCGAAACGAGAGGGCACTGAATTGCCGCCCGCTAAAAAACGCCGTCGAACTATTTTTGGCTACACGCTCTTTGCGCTGTCTACGATCTACTTTTATTTGAACGGCAACTTTTTCATGGGCAACTTGCTGGTTTTCATTGGCTTGTTTGTGGCATTTTATCGTTTTGTACTGGAAAAAGCCGTGCGTTGGTTTCAATCCAAAGGCTGGCCAGCAGCGCAACGTGGCTACGCCGGCTTTCTGAATTTTGCACTCAACCGCCCCGCCATGATGATGATCAGCGTGGTTGCGTTGCTTATTTTTTCGGTCATATTCTTTGCTGCTGGCAAACGAAACATCGTGCTCTTTCCGAAGGCCGACCCGAATTTCATCTACGTTTATCTTACACTCCCAGTCGGTACGGATGTGAACACGACGGACTCACTTACGAGCATTATGGAGCGGAAGGTCGTGGAGGTTGTGGGAGAAAATAACCCCATTGTAGAATCAATCATTTCAAACGTTGCACTGGGCGCATCTGAGGATCAATTCGACCGTACAGCAACTTCCAACAAAGGCAAAGTTGGTGTAGCATTCGTAGAATATGGCAACCGTAACGGTGTGAGCACCAAAGATTATATGGACAAAATCCGGGAAGCCACGAAAGGCGTCATTCCAGGTGCAGAAATTGTGGTGGACCAAGAAGCGGGCGGACCGCCCTCGCCCAAACCCATTTCTGTGGAGATTCGCGGCGACGATTTCAAAAAACTCATTGCTGTTTCCAGCGCAGTAAAACGCTACCTCGACTCACTCAACATACCCGGCGTGGAAGAGCTCCGCAGCGACATGATCGTGTCGAAACCCGAAATCAACATAGATATTGACCGTGATCGCGCCAACCGCGAGGGCATTTCCACCGCGCAAATCGGGGGCGAATTCCGCACGGCCATTTTGGGCAAAGAAGCTACCAAGTTCAAAGATGGCGAAGACGAAATTCCGGTCACCATACGCCTTCGCCCCGAACAGCGCGAGAACATCAACTCGGTTGAAAATCTGAACATTACCTTCCGCGACATGAACATGGGTGGGGTGCTCCGCTCGGTACCCATGGCTTCGCTGGCCGATGTCAAATACACCACGACTTATGGTGGCATCCGTCGCCTGGATCAGTCGCGTATCGTCACGATATCCTCGAACATCACCTCAGAATACCAGCCCAGTCAGACCGATGTGGTCAATGCGGTGAAAGCTGCGGTTGCCTCTTGGCCTCCGACCGATGGCGTGACGGTGGGTTTTGCAGGTGAAGATGCCGAGTTTCTGGATGCCGCTTCATTCCTTGGCAACTCGCTCTTAATTTCTGTCTTTATCATCCTGATTATCTTGATGGTACAGTTCAACTCCATTGGAAAAACGCTGATTATCATGTCGGAGGTGATCTTTAGTATTATTGGGGTGCTCCTTGGTATGGCGATTTTCAACATGGACTTCTCGGTTATCATGGCGGGTGTGGGGATCGTCGCCTTGGCCGGCATTGTGGTGCGAAATGGAATTCTTCTGGTGGAATACACCGACATTCTCCGCGAGCGAGGGGCGCAAGTGCGTGATGCGATCGTGGAAGCAGGGCGTATTCGTATGACTCCCGTGTTGCTCACGGCTACTGCTGCCATCCTCGGCTTGTTGCCTTTGGCCGTAGGCTTCAACATTGATTTTTACACCCTCATTGCAAACGGCGATCCGAAGATATATCTTGGCGGCGACTCGGTGGCTTTCTGGGGCCCGCTTTCCTGGACGATCATTTTCGGCCTCAGCTTTGCCACTTTCATCACGCTGATCATTTTGCCGGTGATGTATTTGCTCGGCTGGCAGGTGAAGCATTGGTGGGCGAAGAAAGTATAATTACTGTGGATTTGGTTATGCGTTGATTTGGTTATTTGAACAGCGCGTCTTGGAGGAATCTGGGACGCGCTGTTTTTTGTGCAACTTGGTAAATTTACGCCCTTTACCTTTGTATCAAAATTGAACACATGGCAAGGAATACTGGCACCCGTAGCCGAGTAGGAGCAGTCAAAAAAAGATTGCAAACCATAAACCCTAAAACTGGGTTGTACGTCAAGCGTGATGCCGAGACGGGTAAATTTCTTTCTGTTAAAAAAGATGGAAGCGCCTATAAAGGAGTGACCAAGGAAGAAATAAAGAAAATGGGGCCTGCTCTCAAAAAACTTTCCGATTATGACAAAAAAGGAAAGCAAAAATGAAGTCTTCAACTACCTAGGCATTGAAGATTTTGAACAAATTGTAGGTTACTTACGCAGTATACACGAAGAATTCACAGAAGATATTCCGCCATTTGAAACCCGCTACAATGGTGTTCTTGAAGGAATTATCGAGCAGGTGAAGGCAGAGTATTTCGGCAAAGAACTCTACAAAGGTATCGTTACCAAATCCGCTTGGCTCTTTTACTGTCTAATTAAAAACCATCCATTTTTCAACGGTAACAAACGGGTTGCGGTAGTTGCTTTGTTTGACTTTTTGAAACGAAATGTGGCCGAACTTTACTTAGATGAAAATGCCATTATCAATGATCTATTTAAAATGGCAGTCAAAACATCAGAAAGCAAACCCGAGAAAATTGAAGGGATGAAACGGTACCTTAAACGCAAAATTAGGGGGTTCATCTTAGAGTTCTAACTATTCTGAACACGCCTTTTCATGAATCTGACAGCCATCCAAATTAAGCCCATCACGAATCAACAGGAGTTTGAAGAAGCCTGCGTGATTATTGATGCACTGGTAGATGCCGACCTCATAGCAGATCCAGCCGAACGTAAAAAAGCACTCGACTTGCTGGAAGCCATCGCGTTGCTCGCACACGAGTATGAGAAGAAACACTTCTCCATTCCAAAGCCTGACCCAATTGAAGCCATCAAAGAGCGAATGGAGCAATTAAATCTGAGCCAAAAGGATGTTGCCACCTATTTTGGCGGTGAAAACCGGGTGTCAGAGGTGCTGAGCGGAAAAAGAAGCCTGACGATGAAAATGGTGCGTGCACTGCATACGCACCTGAAAATACGGGCAGAGACCTTGCTTCGAGAGCCGACATAAAATAGCAGAGCAGCAGTGCGTCTTGGAGGGGATGTGAGGCACCCTGTTTTTTTATGCTATATCTTATTTTCAAACAAAAATTTCTCTCGAAACACCTTTGTAAACCATTTTTGTTTTAAGTTTGCGCCTTTCAAAACAATTTCTATACTTGAAACACATCGAAAGCATATTGACCAATCTTGAACTGTATAGGGGCGACCTTCACAAAGGGGATTGGCAAGATGTTTTTGATGAACGCTTGGCCAAGGAAATTGACGCTCGGTTCAACCTATACGCTGTGTTTCGCTTTGAAGAGAAGCCACTGATGCTTTTTTTTGACAACCCTGTAAAAGAAGCGGAACGCGATCTTCACAGGTGGATTTGGAATCTGAATGAAAGCCCCGTCGCTGTAATTGTAACCGGCCAAACGGTTGATGTTCTCAACGCTTTTGATATGGACGGAGAATCGAAATTGTTGAGAAAATTAATAGATGAACGAGAAATCAACGAACGTTTCAACTACCTGAAAATCGTGAGCGGCGAGACTTGGAGCGAACTCCGTGACAGGCTTGCTTACTCCAACCGAGTGGATTACAAGTTGTTGGACAACCTGGAGCAAGTGCGCAAAATTATAGTGACGGAATTGAAAAGCCGAGGGGCAGCAGAACACGCATACCGAATAGCCAATGCGTTGATAGGTAGGCTTTTATTTATCCGATACCTGATTGACCGAAAGGTAAAAATCCACTTTGGAAACTACCGCGACCAGCTAATTAGCAACGAAGATTTAATTGAAATTCTGAGCAATCCCCCAATCACTATTGAACTGTTTAAACACTTGAAGCAAGAGTTCAATGGCGACCTTTTTCCTTTTATTGAAGTAGAGGAGGAGGGCGCGATTATGGATGTGGAACTGCTCGAAAATTTTGTTCGACTGTTCAACGGTGATGTTTTAGCAAGCGGTCAACGTTCTCTGTTCCCACTATACGATTTCTCAGTCATCCCGATAGAGTTTGTAAGCAACGTTTATGAGCATTTCATCGGTACGGACGAGGCTGAAAAGAATGAGAAGGCCGGGCCGAAAGAAAAAGACCAGCAACGGAAACAAGGTGCTTACTACACGCCCAAGTTTCTGGTAGACTATGTTTTGGCTGAAACAGTGGGGGCGCATTTGGATGACGATACAGCGATTTCTACCTGCCGAGTGCTTGACCCAGCTTGCGGCTCGGGCATTTTTCTGGTGGAAACACTGCGCCGCCTCATTCTCCGCTACCAAGCCCTGAATCCTGATTATCAACAAGATGCCGAGAAATACAAAGAGGCCTTGCGCCAACTAGCCAAGGACAACATCTTCGGAATTGACATTGACGACAATGCGCTTGATGTCGCCATTTTCTCGTTGTACATCACCCTACTCGACTACCAAACTCCTGCAGACATCGAGACCTTCAAGTTGCCACGATTGCGAGGCACGAATTTTTTCAAAGCTGATTTCTTCAATGAAGATCATGAATTTAACAAAACCCTAAAAGCGTTTTCCTTCGACTTCATTGTTGGGAACCCTCCATGGGGCAACTTAAAAGGCCCACAACTTTATCATACCTACTGCAAAAAACGCGAGAAAGAAGAAAAGAAAGTCATTAAAGCAAGTAATGAAGAAGCGGCTCAGGCTTTCATGCTGCGCGTGAGCGATTTCGCCCCCACACCCAGTACACACATCGCGTTGGTGGTGACAAGCAAGGTGCTATACAATCTGAAGGCACAGGGTTTCAGGACTTACTTCCTGCAGCATTTCTTCTTGGACGAGGTGTTGGAACTCTCCCC
>JANMME010001018.1:0-4854 GCA_031373015.1 Saprospiraceae bacterium | reverse complement strand
GGGGGGCGTGATTGATGCGGTCCGTCTGCGCCAGCAAGCGTTCTCGCAGGTCTTCGATGCTGATGGGGAGCTCGATCTTGCCGATGCCGATATCATTGCTTCGGGGCGCGGCAGCCAGTACATTGGCGGCAGTGGCAGTGGCACGAAGCAGTTGGCGGTCGCGGGCAATGCCCTCGTTTTCAAGGGTTTCGCCGGGTGGCAGTGCCGATTGGAAGGCTTGAAGATCGGCCGGGATGGCTGCGCTCCGCGCCTGTACTGTCAGGATTTGAAGCTCCGGGCGGCTGCGCTGGGTCAGGATGGCTTGGCTGGCTTCCCAACGCACATCGGGGGTGTCTTCGTAGTGCATGGAGAGCACGGCCACGAAGAGATCGGTCTTTTCCAAAAACGCGGCTGCCTCGGCTCGGAAGGCTTCGGTGGGCACAACGGCTTTGTCCCAAAAAACGCTGGGTTGTGGCTGTAGGGCCAGTGCGAGTTGGCGCTGGAGATCTGCTGCGGTGTGGGCATCAGCAGGGTCGAAGGAGAGGTAGATGTGGGCGGGGGGAGTCATTGGTGGGTGCAAAAATGCAAAATCTCTGCGAGGTGGGGCGGATTTTGTGGGAGGGGGGTTCTACTTTATCACTTTGACTGTTATGCGACTAAAATGACAAAGTAGGTTTAACGCTGATCTCTGGCTCGCGTTTAAGCGTGAACGTTGGGGTTGTGTAAAAAGCCCCAGCGGGGCTATATCTTTGTAGCGTTAGCGAATAAAATTTGTTTAACGTTCCATCGGAACGGTATCTAGCGCTTGTTAGATGCCGTTCCGATGGAACGGATAAAATATTCTTTGGCGATTCTAGAAAGATGAAGTCCCGCTGGGACTTTTTGCACAACCCCAACGTTGGCGAGGGTTTATTAGGGGTTGATAATCAACCTTAATAACCCTCGTTAGCCCTACTTCATGCTTGTCTAATCTTGAGCTGCCCTTGCTTCGTCCTTCCAAATCACCCCCTGCGGTGCTTTCGGATTTGGCGGGTTGGTACCTTTCATAGTCAGTATATAACTTGCCACTTTCAGCATATCAGTAGGTTTCAACTGCGAAGACCAAGCGATCATGCCCTTATCAGGCACCCCGTACTTGATTGTCTTGAACAGGTCTTTGATGCCACCACCATGTATCCAGTACTCGTCGGTGAGGTTAGGGCCTACAAGGCCCTCGCCGTTTTGTCCATGGCAAGCCGCACATAAATTACTATAAATCAATTTGCCTTTGCCCAGTGCGTCCGCATCCGTCAGAATGCTTACAGAGGATTCGATTACCACGTTATCCTTGACCCCCAATAATGAGTCTGTTAGTTCTAATTCCTGCATCAATATATAGAGGCTTTGGGTCGCGTCGCCTTTTGCAGATGTATCTGATAATTCTTCTACTGTTTTAAAACTCTTATTTAAGTCTCCTTCCAGCCTATATTTTTTTTCCCAAAGTACCTCAATTTGTTTTTGCCCTACCGCTTCCGCATTATATTCCGCAATTTTCGTTTGCGCAAAATAAAAGTAGTGAAGCGCAAAATTTATCACTATGGCCAAAACAGCAATAGCGACATAGACATACATTTTGTTTTTGAGCACTATTGCATCTTTCAGCAAATCAGCTTCGAATAACGTTCTCTTTCTCCCCTTGATAATGGGCAACAACCAAGTATCGTGGCTGATTTCATAATAAAAGCTGTCCAAACGCGGCTCTTTCCTCAGCAACCTTTGACGTTCCAGTTCGGCCAAGAGTGCTGGAGGTACATTGAGTTCAACCACATCAATGGATTGTCTGCGGTTGTTTTTGTTGACTAAAATGTTTTCCAGAAGGTTTCGTGCTTCGGTAGGCCAATCTTCATTGTATTTGGCGAGGCTTTCGATTCTCCGTATGTAGTTCTCTTCTATGATCCCATCAATCCCGGCTTCTCCACCATAAAAGTCGGGAGTGATCTCCAGTTTGTGCTGCGAATACTTTTGCGGAGATTGAAGGCAATGCAGAATAATTTTTTCCTCAAGGGCCTGACAAACCGCCTGCAACTGAAAGGACTCGATTTCCCGGTTTTTGGTCAAAACCTCGAGAATTTGCTGCAGCGCTTCCTGTGAGTAAGTGAAGGGAGGGCTTGCAAAAGTATCTTCCAAGATTTCTGCGGGGGAGGCAATTGCATCAAGGGCTTGTTCCTCTGTTAGCCCAAAAAGTTGGTAGCGGCTCCGAAGGATATACGGGATTTGCTCGCTCAGTTCGTCCATGTAATGGAGCATGTCAGAACGGATGGCAAACATGAAACGCATGGGCGGCGTTTTTTCAAGCAGAGCAGCCTCTTCGTCGCTTATTTTTCCGCTGGCGAGCTCTGCTAGTATCCTATCTTGCAAAGTTGCTGGTATCCGTTCATGGATGAGGTCAGACAATTCATTGACGAAGCGTTTGCGGTGTTCTTTATCTGGGTAAAGCGTAAAAAGTTCTTCAAACTGGTCAAAAATAAGCAAGGGGGTGAATTGGGCCGGTTCGCTCCCAAAAGGGCACCTACTGATTTGTTCCCAAAACGTTTCACTTGTTGAGGAATCACGCGCTTGTTTTTGTGCTTCAGATTCATTTCCAAACTGAAATTTCAGCCAAGCTGTGTCGAACTGAATGCTAAAATGTTGTTCTGGCAAAAAGTTGTCAGTGCCAAACCGGATGAGTACCGGCACGAACATCTGCCCGTATAGGATTGGTATGATGCCGGCTTGCAGTAGAGAGGTTTTTCCATAGCCGGATTTAGAAAACAGCACGACTGTTCGTTCCACCGAAAGCAGGTGGAAAAGTTCCCGGATCTCCTTTCTGCGGCCAAAAAATATGTCCTTTTGCGTGGTGGAAAAAGAGGCAAGGCCGGGATAGCGGGTGCGGGTTTCAGTATTCATTACGCGGCTGAGATTAATTTTTCCAACATAGTGGCCACCATCGGTAGCCCTGCTTCTCCTGGTATTGCGCTTAGAGGAATGGTTTCGGCAGGAAACACGGGGGCTTTCCCTTGGATAAAGTCGGTCACACCATCCACTTGTCGAGCGTAAATTGCGGCAACAACCGTTTGTTCGGATTGCCTCGCTAAAGCCCGTTCGGCCAAGCTGCCAGCGAGCGTTTCGTCGGCAAGAAAATCTGCCGAAAGCAGTATTACAATGACAGCGGCAGCATTCACCATGGAGTATTTCGCAAGTTCTGCGTCGCCTGGCACGAATTTGTGGATGCTTTCAGAAGTGAGGCCGTGTTTCTTTTTGGCCGAGCTGAGGTACTTGTCAATTTTTTCTTTGAGCGGTTCGTCTTGCTCAGCATATAAAAAAAGCAGGCTGCGCCCTGTCTCTTCAGATGGAGCTGTATCAGCGGCTTTTCCTGCCTCAATATGATCATGAATGCGGCGCAGGAGTTCGACCGGATTGTCGTTAAGGAAGGAAAATCTGAACTGGTTCTGAAAAAACGCCCTGGTCGCTTCCGACATTTTGGTTGAAGAACCATCAGGAAGGCCAAAAACAAGCCTTGCTTTCTCGGAGAATCTCAGGATATGAAACAACACACGCAAGTACCAGTTTTCATAATCAAAGCCCAGAAAAAGAAATGCCTCACAGTCCTGCATTGCGTTTCGGAGCGATGTCGGCAGCCTTGTCTCCTTGCCGACACCCTGCACAGAATCAATATAATCAAGTTGGTCGGCAATGGTTAGCGGCAGGGAGCCGTCAGGTTTTTCCTGAATCCGGCCAAAAAGTTGATAGATATACGACCAACCTTCGGGGGTTTCGTCATAATCGTCCATTTGGGTTTTGGCAAATCGGTAGTAACCGTCGCGGAAGGACCTCTTTTTCTCTTTCAAAAAGGCTTTTTGCAGCAGTTCGTCGGGCGAAACAGTGAAAACAAGCCGAAACGGCAAGCGTGCAACCTCCTTCAACAGCGGCGAGGGCTCTGTGTGGCTGCGGTAAAAATCGCGGACTTTTATTTCGAGCGAAGTGCGCGAAGTTCCGGGCAGGTTAACCCATGGGGTGCAAACAAGCCCTAAGTCGTCGGAGGATGGCAAGGTTTGGCCTGTTTTTTTGCACAATTCTTGGGCAATATCACGGGCGAGTAAAGTGTGCAACGAAGCCGTACTGCCATCTGGCCATGAAACACTCGACGCAAATGGGCCAAGAATGAGGGCACATTTTTCGTTTTCGATGAGTTCTGAAAGGAGGTCTATGTTAGCTGGTTGTGAGAATTGTGCAGGGCTGTCGTTCATGGATTAATAATCATTGGTTGATTCACGTTTTCTTAGTGGTATCCGAGGCCGATAACCGCTCAAATGTAATTCAAAATGCTGAATATTAATCACCAAATGAGGTTTTGTCTCTTCTCTGACCGATGCCCGTATATAAATTATCAAGTGATGGGCCGAAAGGCTTCGGTGGGCACGGCGGCTTTGTCCCAAAAAACGGTGGGTTGTGGCTGCAAGGCCAGTGCGAGTTGGCGCTGGAGATCTGCGGCCGTGCGGGTGTCGGCAGGGTCGAACGAGAGGTAGATGTGGGTGGGTGAAGTCATTGGTGGGTGCAAAAATGCAAAATCCCCGCGGAGTTTGGGCGGGGATTCATGGAGAAATGATTTTTTCATAAGGATTATCTTGACAGAGTTTCATCTTGATAATACGATTGAACTTACTGGAACCTGTGAGTTCAATGAGGAGGCTGACACAATCGCAAAAGTTGCAAAAGCGTAACTTTTGCGGTATTTTTGTGTCAAAATTTGATTATGCAGTTCGCAGATATTAAAAATGACATCGCATTTCGGAAGATTTTTGGCAACGAACAGAAAACAGCTCCACTCATTTCGTTTTTAAACGCTTCTTTGGAGTT
>JANMME010000907.1:0-1769 GCA_031373015.1 Saprospiraceae bacterium | reverse complement strand
TTTCGACTGCAAAATTTGCCTTGGCAGTTGAAAAAAGACCAATTTTTCCTGCTCAAAGCAACCCACCGCAACAAGTCTATCCTAAAAAATGGCATCAATAGTACGACCAGTTAGGCGCAGCCTTCTTCCTGTCTTAATCGTTTTCATTTTCTTAACGTCCGGGTTGTCCGCACAAAAATCGCAGCTGCCGCACCCAACGGCAGCGCAATTGGCCTGGCACGACACAGAGTTCTATCTATTTTTCCATTTTGGCCCCAATACCTTCAGCGATCTCGAATGGGGGCACGGCACCGAAACGGAAGACCTCTTCAATCCTACGGATCTTGATTGCGACCAATGGTGCCGTATTGCCAAACAAGCGGGTGCAAAGGGTGTGATTATTACCGCCAAGCACCACGATGGCTTTTGCCTTTGGCCATCCAAATACTCCGCCCATACGGTACGAGAAAGCAAATGGCGCAATGGCAAAGGGGATGTACTGCGTGAACTCGCCGATGCCGCCCACCGACACGGATTGAAACTAGGTTTTTACCTCAGCCCCTGGGATCGAAACCACCCAAAATATGGCACACCCGAGTACAATGATGTGTACGCCAATACTTTAACCGAACTGCTTACTGGCTACGGCGAACTTTTTGAAATCTGGTGGGATGGCGCCAACGGTGAAGGGCCCAATGGAAAGAGGCAGGTGTACGATTTCCACCGCTTTGAGAAATTAGCCGCCCAGCTCCAGCCCAATGCCGTGATTTTCAGTGATATCGGTCCAGGTTGCCGATGGGCTGGCAATGAACAGGGACTGATCATGACTGAAACAAACTGGTGTACCCTGGATACAGCCGGTTTTCAGCGCGGCGCGGGCGGCCCCCCTCAAGACACGCTCAATCAAGGCAACTTCGATGGTGCGCATTGGATTCCCGCCGAGTGCGATGTGAGCATTCGGCCAGGCTGGTTTTACCATGTGGCAGAAGACGAAAAAGTGAAAAGCCCAGACCAACTTCATGGCATTTACCTTCGGTCGGTTGGCCGCGGTGCAAATCTTATCTTGAATGTTCCGCCCGACCGTCGAGGCCGAATCCACGAACAAGACTCGGCTTCGCTGGTGGCTTTTGGGAAGAAATTAAGGGAAGGTTTTGGCAAAAATTTGCTGCGCGGCAGAAAACGTGAATTGGTGTTCCGGGTTTGCGCTTTCACACCTCGGCACTTGGTGGGCGAGGTAAACGATGGCGACCGAAACACGTTCGAAACGGTTCAATTTGACAGAATGGGTGGCCCGGTGCTGAACTTTGATTTGGGGCGAAAAAAACGCTTCAACACGGTGGTTTTGCGTGAGTATATTGCCCAAGGTCAGCATGTACAATCCTTTAAAATAGAAATCAAGAAGGGTAAAAAGTGGCGCGAAATTGCGCGGTCAAATACGATTGGGCCAAGGAAGATACTTACGTTTCCTGCGATAAAAGCGCGAAGGTTGAGGGTTACTATCTTAGAAGCAAAGGAGACTCCTTTGCTGAGTGAAGTTGAATTGTATAAGATTTGAAATTCTGTTCAGGCATTGATCTTATGGCCGTTCAAAAAGTCCTTCACCGACATCCGCCTTTTCCCTTCCATTTGCAATTCCAAAACGGAAATAAATCCATCTAAAGTGCGGATAATCAGGTAGTTTTTGCCATCAGAAATAAAGGTGCCGGGAGCGGGGCCTTGGAAATTGGACATTAGACGTTGGGCTTCGATTGGTTTCCCCATTGAGTCCTTTCCCATGTACGCGGTCCAAC
>JANMME010000863.1:0-5099 GCA_031373015.1 Saprospiraceae bacterium | reverse complement strand
CGTCAAGAGGACAACTCCCGTTGAGCTTGGTGGCTTGGAAGGGTGAGGAGGGGAAATCATGCAGGCTTTTGTCCCGGAACAGAGTGCCGGGATACTATTTTGGCACAAAAAGTTTATTTCTCAATTAATCCCACTACCTTTGCCCTGTATTTAACACCAACCCGGTGTTTGTCCGCCCTGGACGACGACGTTTTTTGGATGTGCGCGAGCGAAACCCCTTAGTATAGTTTTCGTTTCCCGTTTCGACCTAATCAGTCCCCCACATTCATCACGCTTTGCCCCTTGAAGAGCCGCTCTTGGCTCGCCGCGCACGAGACCGGACAACAATAATTCAATGTTATTCAACGATTTATAGCTCATCGAGCCGCTTCTCCGCGCGCTCGAAGCCGAGGGCTACGAACGCCCCACCCCCATTCAAGAACAGGCCATTCCCCCTGTATTAGAAGGCAGAGATCTGCTGGGCTGCGCCCAAACCGGCACGGGTAAGACCGCCGCTTTCGCGCTTCCGATGCTCCAAATTCTGTCCGCTTCTTCCGCTCAAAGTGGAGGGCAGGGTGCGGCCCGCCGCCCCATCCGCGCCCTGATTTTGACCCCTACCCGAGAACTGGCCCTTCAAATCAGTGAAAGTTTTTCCACTTATGGCAAAAACCTTCAACTCCGCAACACCGTCGTTTTTGGCGGCGTGGGCCAGACACCCCAGACCGATGCGCTTCGGCGCGGTACCGACATTTTGGTAGCCACTCCGGGTCGTTTGCTCGATTTGATGAACCAAGGTTTTGTAGACCTCCGCAGCCTGTCCATTTTTGTGCTCGACGAAGCCGACCGCATGCTCGACATGGGCTTTATCCACGACGTGCGCAAGGTCATCGCTAAAATCCCAACAAAGCGGCAAACGCTGTTTTTCTCGGCCACCATGCCGAGGGAAATAGCCGATTTGGCCGATTCCATTCTGGACAACCCGGTAAAAGTCGCCGTAGATCCCCCTGCAACTACCGCCGAGATGGTGGAGCAAAAAGTGTTTTTTGTCAACAAACACGACAAGAAGAACCTGCTCATCCACTTGTTGGAAGATCCAGACATTAAGTCGGCCCTCATTTTCACCCGCACCAAGCACGGCGCCAACCGCGTAGCAGGCGACCTGACCAAAGCGGGCATTCGTGCTGAAGCCATTCACGGTAACAAATCACAGACCGCTCGTGTAGCCGCCCTCACCAATTTCAAAAATGGCCGCAACAGAGCACTAGTCGCCACCGACATTGCGGCCCGTGGTATTGACATTGACGCGCTTTCGCACGTGATCAATTTTGAACTGCCCAATATCCCTGAGTCTTATGTCCACCGCATTGGTCGGACGGGTCGTGCGGGTGCGAGCGGCATCGCTTTCTCCTTTTGTGAAGGCGAAGAATTGCCGTACTTGAAAGATATTCAGAAACTTATCGGCCAGCAGATACCGGTGGATACGGAGCATCCGTATGTGGCCGAACTCACGGCGCCAGCCCTGCCACAACCACGCAGCCAGCAAAAACCGCAGCGTGGCAGTAGGGACAATGGCCGCGGAGGTCGCTCCAATGGGCCCTCCGGTCGGGGAGACGCCCGTCCAGCTCGCTCTGAAAACCAGCGCCCACAACCTGCTGGCGATGTGATTCCTTTGCCGGATAGCCGCCCGCCTCGGGACCCACGCCCACCGCGCAGAGAAGTGAATGACCAACCGCGTGAGCGCAACAACGATCAGCAACGCGAACGGAGCAATAACCCTCGCGAACGCAACGACCAACAGCGTGAGCGGAGCAATAGCCAATCACGCGAGCGGAGCACGGGCAATGGCCCAGACCGTGATCGCCGCGATGCCCCCAGGGATGATCGTCGGCCACAATTTGGAAGCAACCGGCCAGATTCGCGCCCACGCCGCGAAGAAAGTCCGCGCCCAGAACAGCGTCGCCCACAAAACTCCGCGCCTGCGGGTGAAAAGCCCAGCAAGCAGGATATCGCCAATGAAATGCGCCGCCGTTTTTCCTCCATTTTGGAAGTGTCGAGCATCGAAAAACAGGATTTCAAGCGCAAGCCGAAGCCTCGTTACGATGAACGCACACCCGAAGTAAAATCGGACAAACCGAATAGTAATTTTCGCGGCGGAAATGGCGGCGGTAGAAGCGGTGGTGGACGCGGAAGAGGTAAATAGGATTCAACCTAAATAAACGGAAAGGCCGTTCTCGCGCTATGCTGGAACGGCCTTTCGATTTTTGGCACTTAATCCAAATATCACCTGAAAGCAAGATACATCAATCCCATTAGCACGATGGTGGACACGGCTATGATTATGAGGAACTTGCGGTTTTCTGCGCGGTCTTTTTCAGATTTGTGCTGTCGTGAGAACTTTTGTTTGATGGACATAATATAGGTGGATTTGTTGATTTTTAATGATTTCAATTCAGTCCCTTTTCCCGGAAAACCCGGTTGAGCCATTTCAGCATACTGAATAGGGCCAGTGCTGATAGAGAAAGCAGCACAAAATTAACCCAAAAAAAGTTTGCTTTGTCATCATAACGATCCCATAAAGTGGCGAGCACACCGCTCATTTTATTGCCCAAGGAGGTGGCGAGTTGCCAACCGCCCATCATCAGGCCTGTAATGTGGCGCGGCGCCATTTTTGATACCATGGAAAGCCCCATCGGACTGAGGAAAAGCTCGCCCACGGTGATTACCCCGTAAGTAGCGATGACCCACAAAGAGGATGCTTTTTCCAGGCCATTGTGGCAGGCATATACGGCCATTACCGTAACGAGGGTACTTAGGGCAGAAATGATCAGGCCCCAACCAATTTTTGCTGGCGTGGTGGGCTCTTTTCCACGTTTTCGCAACCAGGCGAAGAACCAAATAACCAATGGTGTGAGCACGACCACAAAAAACGGGTTCACTGACTGGTAGATCTCGGTGGAAACCAGCGATACGTTTTGACCCACAGGCGGTCGTTCTGACTCGGGGATATTGTTGAAATATGGATTGAAAGTGTTGATTTTCACTACCTGACCGCTCGTATCGAACGATTTGCGGAACTGCGCATCGTATTGTGGGTAGGAGGCCACGTCCATATTCACCTTCTGTGCCATTTTTAGGCTTTCGGCTGGTCCGGCCACCCAAGTGGGCATTTCACGGTCGGTGTAATACTCCGCCCAAGTAGTGAGCGCCGTGCCATTTTGCTTGAAAACTGCCCAGAAAACAATGACAACGGCATAGATCGAAAGCAGCACCTTGATGCGCGGCTTGTCTTCTGCGGATGCTTGGAAATAGGTCCACAGGTAAAAAGCGATGACCGGAATGCTGCCGAACAGGAACGCATCCGTAGAATCGGTGCCGAAAACATTGCCTGGGATCATCCAACCAGCGATACCAGTGACAATGGCTGGCAAAAGCACAGAGGAAAGCATCCTGCCCACCCCCATTTCACCCTCCACAGCTGGTTGGCGCACATCGGCATGGACATAATGTTTTGAACCAATGATGAACACCACCACCCCGATGAACATCCCAATGCCTGCAGCAGCAAATGCAGCTCCCCAACCGATATTGTGCCGAAGCCACGCTGCGAAAAAGTTGCATACAAAGGCGCCGATGTTGATGCCCATGTAGAATATGTTGTACCCAGTATCCTTCAGGGCTCGATATCGGTCTTCGTTATAAAGATTGCCGAGCAGCACAGAGATGTTGGGCTTGAAAAAACCATTGCCCAGAATCATGACGAACAGCGAAGCATAAAATGTAGTCAAACTGTTGGAAGCGGCGAGCATCAGATAGCCAATGCCCATCAGGATGCCGCCAAGTATAATGCTCCGCCGATAGCCCAAAAGTTTGTCGGCCAAAAGACCGCCCATGAAAGGCGTGATGTAGACCAGCGCAATGAAAGTGCCAAAAATATCAGACCCCTGAGTCCGCGACATGGCAAGTCCTCCATGTTCCGAATCGGTCATGTAAAGCAGGAAAATCCCGATCATGAGATAGTAACCGAAGCGTTCCCACAATTCGGTGAGAAAAAGGAAGGGCAAGCCCGAAGGGTGATTTTTGAACATATTTTTGACTTTTAACTTTTGACGTTGGACAATGGACTTTGAGATTTGGAATTTCCTACGGTCTAATGCCCAAAGCCCAAGGTTCAAAATAGTATTGCTGTAGCACCGGGCAAATGTAGTTTCAAAATCGGTTTTTACAAGTTCAATTGCTGCATCAAAAGTGCGCAAGCTGCGATTATCTTTGCGACTTAAATTATGGGGTGATAAAGCGATGCCTTCCTTCGCAAGTGGCTATGGCAGGTAAAAGTGATGAAGCGATTTTGCGCTCTGTCACTTTTACCCGCAGTAGCCCATGAGGGCGAAGGAGGGCATCTCTTCATTACTTCATCACTTCATTAAGAAATGTTGAAGAAAAATTTGTCGCTCGTTTCGATACTCTTAGTCTTTGCCCAAATTGGCCTTGCCCAACAACCCACTGCTCCCGAAGGCCCTTCTACGACAGCTTCGGCTGTGCCAAGCGCAGACAGTGTGTTGGTGACGGTCATCCTCAAACACCAACAAGACAAGAACCTTCCTGAAATACGCCGCATCCTGGAAGCGCAGGGCTTTTGGGATATTTTCCCGCCACAAGACGTGCGTGTGGTATCCTGGACTCTGGCGATGGGGCTGGGACACATCATCACCCTTCATGTGCCCGCAGGGGCAATACGGCGCCTAAACCTCGCGCTTGAAAACGGCGCATGGGGGGCCTTCGATACTGAAATATACCTCAGCTACGATTACCAATCGGTATGGCAGGAGTATATCGAACGGCGCGAAGAGGCCAAAGAGGATCGGAATTGACTGTTGACTTTTGACTGTTGACTGTTGACTGTTGACTTTTGACTGTTGACCGTTGACTGTTGACCGTTGACTGTTGACCGTTGACTGTTGACTTTTGACTGTTGACTTTTGACTGTTGACCGTTGACTTTTGACTGTTGACTGCTGACTGTTGACCGTTGACTGTTGACCGTTGACTTTTGACTGCTGACTGTTGACTGCTGACTGTTGACTGTTGACTTTTGGCTGTTGACTTTTGACCGTTGGCCGTTGC
>JANMME010000756.1:0-11571 GCA_031373015.1 Saprospiraceae bacterium | reverse complement strand
ACGCTTAAGCCTCCGAAAGCAGCCTGACCGATTGGCCTTGCCACTCCCATTTGGGAAAGAGATTCCGGCCTCTGATTACCTTATTGCTGTGGGAAGCCTCACGCAACGAAAAAATTGGCACCGGTTATTTAACGCACTTTTTTTACTAAAAAATCAGGGGCTAAATATACCGCTCGTAGCGGTGGGTAGTGGCAACAGTGCCTATGCAAAGAGCCTGCGATTACAAGTTGAAAAACTTGGCCTTCAAGTATATTGGCTCGACCAATTTGTAACGACGGAGGAACTTGCGCTGCTATACCGCCGGGCGGCAGCGCTGGTGTATCCTTCTGTATTTGAAGGTTTTGGCATCCCAATTTTGGAAGCGATGACGGTGGGAATTCCCGTAGTGACGACGCGCGGGGGATGTTTCGAAGAAGTGGGTGGCTCGGCTGCTTTATACGCCGACACGAATAATGCGGAAGATTTGGCGCTACAGCTTGCGAGGGCGTTGGAAACAAATGTTCGTGCAGGATTGATTGCTAAAATACCAGCCCAAATCGAGCAATTTTCTCCTGAAAGGATATGTGCGGCGTGGATGGAGGTGTATAGCGGTCAGGCGACTTTGAGCCACCTGTGACGGGTAAATCTTGATAAGTCGCTCAGCCTTGTTTCTTTTTCGTCAATTCGCGGCGCGTCTGTTGAACAATTTTATTGGTGGTGCCAATGAGTTCAGCTATTTCGGCGTCGCTCAGATTCGGAAACTTTTGAATCATTTTGAGGATGATAGCTTGAGTTGTTTCTTCACGACCTTGTTCGCGGCCTTCCCGAAGCCCCTCTTCTTTCCACTTTCTCCCAAATATTTCAGGGATGGCGTCAATCCAGTCGCGCTCTGCTTTGGGCAATTGCTGGTTGAGTTCTTTAACTTGAGCCTCTGTCATGTTGTAAAAATTGAAGACGTAAAGCGTTAAGGTTTCAAGTAGAATGCCTTCACGGTCATTCCGATAGAATGGCTTGCCAAAAGTAAGGATGTTTGGCCAGTCTTTCAGGACCAATCTTTTGTTTCGGGCAAATTTTAACGCCAGAAACAAGTTTTTCAGGTATTCGGTTTCTACTTTTTCCTCAATTTCTTCGGGCAGTATCTTACTCAAGTCTGTGAGCAAGTAATGAAAGTTTGGGATAAACGCCTCCCAATCCTTCGGTAAGCCCGGGAAATAGCTAGAAAAAGCCTTCTGTTTCCACGCATGCGCTCCGTGATACACGACAATCGGAATGATAAAAGAAAGCGGTCGCTCGTTTTTTAGATCGTCCTCCCAGATTTGTAGCAGATAATCAAGCAATTGAAGGTGTACTGGCAAGGTAGGCACGTAACTTTTATGCTCGAAAAGGAAGAGCAGTCGAGCCGGAGCGCCGCTCGCTAAACGGGTTTCATACAGCACATCGCTGAAAGAAATGCCGAAGTGGCTGCTGACAAAGGCCGTATCAGTTTTCTGGAAAACTGCAAAATCTATACGCTGATGTATGGCCTCGGGGGTGTAATGCAACAGGTAGTTTCTGGCAATTTTCGCATCGCTGAAAAAGGCTTTGAACACCGCGTCGTGGGTTTCAGGGTCTTTTTTGTCTGGATGTTTTCTATTAGGCATGGGCGCAGCTGGTTAAGGCAGCGAAGGTAGTGCGCTTTCATTTTAAAACAAAATGTTTTGTAAAAAATTTTGTTATTGAGCTGTTTGATGTAGTATTTCCCTTCATGCTCGAAAAATGCAAGCGGTGATCCCGAACCCTCGGAATCACCGCTTTGCTAAATGGAATCGTCACTCCATCGGAATATCAAAACGTACTAGGTTTTGTGCTGCGCTGAAAAATCCATCTGATTGAGCGCCATCAATTCCTTCATGGTTTTCTGCATCCCATCTACCGAACCGTCGAGAAAAATGATGTTGCCCTTGCCGTGCTCGGTGAAGTTCTTGATTGCCTCTGTCCACATCGAGAACAAGATGACCGAGGTGTCGAGGTTGGCCGTTTGCATCTCTTTGGCGGCCTGGCTCATGCCCCGTGCCACTTCTTCCCGGAAAAGGGCCACGGCCTGACCGCGCATTCTGGCGGCTTCGCGTTCGGCTTCGGCGGAGATCTTGATTGCGTTGCCTTCTGCTTCAGCGGCTTTGGTCTTGGTGATCAAGAGCGCCTGGCCTTCGTTTTCGGCAGCGGCTTTGAGGTTGTTGGCTGCCACGATTTTCGACATGGAGCGCATCACTTCTTCGTCGAAAGTGATGTCGTTGATCTGTAAATCAATAAGGTGGAAACCCCAATCTTCGAGCATGTGGTCAATGTTGACCTTCACGGCATCGGTGATTTCGCGGCGCAGCAAGAGGACTTCCTGCTGCTTTTTGGTAGCCACAAAAGAGCGGATGCTGCCTTCTACCGTGCGGGTCAGGCTGGCCATAAAATCGCGGTCGCCCACGAACCTGAAGGCGACTTTTTTCACGGTTTCTTCCGCGTTGTCCATAACGGAGAAAAGGAGCAGCGAGGTGAAATGCACATTGGCCTGGTCAACCGTGACGGCTTGGAAGTTGAGTTCCACGGCGCGGTTTTGTACCGAGATGCGCTTGAAAATCTGTTCAACAAATGGAATTCTGAAACTTAGTCCGGGATAAAGTGTGCGATTGTATTTGCCAAAAATAGTGGTAATGGCAACCGTACCTTGTTGAACAGTGACAAGGCTCAGAAAAATGAGCACAATGACAATCGGAATGTAATACATGGTGGGCATGATGGTGGGTTTGAAAGTTTGATTTTGAGCAGCGAAGGTGAAGGTTCAAAGCGTGCATCGCTTTGATTCTTCTACCAATCGCTGTTTTTACGGGCGTGAAAATCGGAAAAAATTCGGCGATGGGGGCAAATAAATAGCCATTCGTCATTAATCGTCATTGGTCATTGTGGCAATTGCCTGGCTTTCAGTCTTTTCTGCGGGTTGGTAAATACCTTTGTTTTAAAATCATATATCTGATGATAACTGTCAAAACCCTTGCCTGTTTCACCCTCCTCTTTTTCGCCCATTTCACCACCGCCCAATCGCTGTCGTTTACCAAAGACGATACCCTGCGTGGCAGCATCACCCCCCAGCGTACCTGGTGGGATCTGACTTTTTACCACCTGAAAATCAAAGTCAACCCAGCCGATAAAAGCATTTCTGGCAGCAATGAAATCCGATATACGGTGCTGTATCCCAGCAATGTATTGCAAATTGACCTACAACCGCCCCTTCGACTCGAACGGGCAGAACAGGACGGCGAACGGCTTGAAGTGACCCAACAAGGTCGAAATGCCTATTTCATAGCTTTGAAAAAAGAACAGCCAAAGGGTTCGCAACAGCGCCTCACGGTATGGTATTCTGGCATCCCTCAAGCGGCGCGAAATGCGCCTTGGGACGGCGGCTTTAGTTGGAGCAAGGACGATTCCGGGCAGCCCTTCGTCGCCACTTCCTGCCAAGGCCTGGGGGCGAGCGTGTGGTGGCCCTGCAAAGATCATGCATACGACGAGCCTGATTCTCAAGCTATTTCCGTCACGGTACCCAAGGATTTGACCGATGTTTCAAACGGCAGACTGCGCCGGGTGACGGACCATGGCGATGGCACGCATACCTTCGATTGGTTCGTGGCGAACCCAATTAGCAACTATGGCGTGAATGTAAATATCGCCCAATACGCCCATTTTTCGGACACTTTTCAAGGGGAAAAAGGCTTGCTTTCACTCGATTATTATGTTTTGCCACAAAACCTTGAAAAAGCAAAGCTGCAATTTCAACAGGTGAAGTTGATGCTCACGGCATTCGAGCACTGGTTTGGCCCTTATCCTTTTTATGAAGATGGATACAAATTGGTTCAGGTGCCCTATTTGGGCATGGAACACCAAAGTTCGGTCACTTATGGCAACCAATTCAAAAATGGCTACCTCGGCAGGGATTTGTCGGGCACGGGCTGGGGGCTGAAATGGGATTACATTATCGTGCATGAATCGGGCCATGAGTGGTTTGCCAACAATATCACTTACCGCGACATAGCAGATATGTGGATACACGAGGGCTTTACCGATTACAGCGAGGCGCTTTACACAGAATATTACTTTGGAAAGCAGGCAGCCACTGATTATGTTCGGGGGCTAAGGGGGCTGATACGAAATACAAGCCCCATCATCGGTACCTACGGAGTCAATTCAGAAGGTTCAACAGATATGTACTACAAGGGCGCAAACCTGCTGCACACTATCCGCCAAATCGTGGACGACGATGAAAAATGGCGCTCCATCCTGCGCGGCTTGAACCGAGATTTTTACCACCAAACCGTGTACAGTACCCAAATAGAGGACTATATCACCCAACATTCAGGCAAAAAACTGCAAAAGGTTTTTGATCAATACCTGCGCAATACGAGCATCCCGATTTTGGAATATTCCTTCAAAGGAGGAAGGCTGAAATACCATTGGGTGAACTGCATTGATGGTTTTGACATGCCGGTAAAAGTGAACTTGTCGCCCGGGAAATACGAGTTCATCTACCCTACTACCAAATGGAAAAGCAGTCGTTGCAAGCTGCCGAATAAGGATGATTTTCAGGTGGAGGAGAGTTTTTATGTGGTGGCGAGGAGGGAATAGTTGTGTTCAACTCTTCTTTAGGCTTGGGTTAGGTCGGATAACGCGAACAAGGCAACCCCCGAGATTGCCATTAGCGGATTCAATCGCTGAATGAATCCGATAAGCCAAACCAACAACATCTCGGTCTTCCGTGCAAATAATGATGCCAGAGTGTTCTGGGAATTGGCGATGCACCCGTTTGAAATCCTGATAATTGAATGTTACAACGATCCGAGTGTCTGAGTGGGCATAGGCCAAGACCTCTTCGTCTGGGATACCTTGGTTGGCTTTGCCAGCATCTTTGGTTGTCATTACGTCGTGGTTTAGCCCCCTCAACAATTCAACGACAGCGTAATCCATGTTTTCATTGGTGTATAATTTTGCCATGCGTCATTTTTCTTAAGCTTCTTCGTCAAGATAGTTTTCACGAATATCCTCGTCAATTTCTTCTTTATGGGAGTGGTAGTATGCCCAAATATTTTTCAAATCGTCAGGGGTAATCGTGGGAAAATTATATAGAATCTCCTCATCAGTGAAACCCAAAATTCGGTGGTTCACCAATGACCAAACGGGCATGCGAGTGCCTTCAATACATGCTCTGCCACCACAAACCCCCGGTGTTTTAGTAACGCCCCTAGGAGTCCTCTTTCGGCGGTCAAAAATGCGGTGGAGCAAAATATCAGTTTCCTTTTCGGATAGTTGCGAAAGCAAAGTCTCTGCTTGTTGCAATGCAGTCATGGCTGATTTTTTTACAAAAATACAAACTGAAATTGAAAAGTGCTGGAATAACTGCGCATTGTTTTAAATAAGAAGCACAGGGTCAGCAGGCCAAGTTACTTTTGCTACACAATCGAAAATTTTGAACCATGACAATCGCAAATCGGGCCTTCGCCCTTCTCTGTAAAACGAAACCTATAAGGTTTTCAAAACCTTATAGGTTTACAGTACTGGTGCTTTTGCTTTTATTTACCCGCCGAAGCCTTGGCGTAGGCGGGAGCGTAATCGGGCTTTTACTCTGCACGCTTCTCGCTCAAGCCCAAACCCTCCGCGGCACCCTGCGCGATGCCGACAACGGCGATGCAATAACGGGAGCGACCGTATCGCTGCGTTTCAGCCGCGGCGGGTCAGCGCCCATTTCACTTGCCAGCAGCCCAAGCGGCGAATTTGTGTTTGAAAAAGTCCGCACAGGCTATTATTCCGTGGAAATAACGGCACAAGGCTTTGAAAATCAAATGATTGCCGAAGTAAATGTAGTTGCTGGGAAAGAGCAGGTGCTGGACATCGCCTTGCGCCGAACTACGTCACAACTCGCCGAAGTGACCATTTTGGCTGCCCAGCCAGGCCGACGGCCATTGCTCGCTCTTGGCGAAATCCCACTCACACGCGACCAAACATTGCGGTTCCCAGCCACCTTTTTCGACCCCGCCCGCCTGGCAATGGCCTATCCCGGCGTGGTCAACGCAGACGACCAGGCCAATGGCCTTAGCATCAGGGGCAACAGCCCGGCTTCCCTGCGCTGGCGGCTCGAAGGGGTAGACATCGTGAACCCCAACCATTTGCCCAATGCAGGCACCTTCAGCGACCGACCTGCTGCTGCCAGCGGCGGTATTTTGATGTTCTCAGCACAACTACTCGACAATTCTTCCCTGCTCACCGGGCCTATGCCCGCTGGCTACGGGGACGCGCTGGGCGGCATCATGGATATGAACTTGCGGCACGGCAACAACCGCCAGCACGAGTTCACGGCGCAAGCCGGACTGATCGGGTTGGATTTGGCGGCAGAAGGCCCCTTGGGGTTCAAAGGCAAGAATTCCTACTTGGTCAATTACCGCTACTCCACCGTGGGGCTACTGGGGCAGTTGGGCGTGTCGTTCGGCGACGAGCAGATCAATTTTCAAGACTTGTCGTTCAACCTCAATTTTGAAGGGAAAAGGGGCGGGCGTTGGACGCTGTTTGGATTGGGTGGGTTAAGTGAAAATATCTTTAAGCACAAGACTGATACTACTGAAATCAAGGCGTACAAAGATTTCTTTGACATTGATTATCAATCGAAAACAGGGGTCGTGGGGGCTTCCAATTGGCTGACGGTTGGAAAAAATGGTTGGTTGAAAACTACAGTAGCGTTCTCCGAACAAACCAACGAGCGTAGCGCCATTAGCAGCGATTTTTCAAACCGGGATAGCCACGATGACATCACTGAATCAAAAATTGCCGCATCCCTTACTTATTCACAACGCCTGGCTCGAAATTACAGGCTAATGGGGGGCGTTTCGGAAACGATACAACATTTCAGCGCGCTTTCAATCGTGGATAACGTGGGCAGGGAACCTGCTGATCATAATTACACTTTATTTCAACCCTGGATACAAATTATCCGGCAAAGCCCCAATCAAAAAAACACTACTACACTTGGCATCCACAGTGTGATTTTCAATACTTTGGATGATAATTATGGACTTTGGACCTTTTCTCTGGAACCCCGTTTTATCTTTTCCAGAAAATTGACCAGCAACCAACGGCTTTCTTTTGCAGCAGGGGTTTATTCCCAGGTCCCATCGGCCTGGCTGCTGAATTATAATAGCGAACTGCTTCGCTCTGAGAAAATGGAAATAGCTTATTCCTGGAATTTTGCGCCCTCCTGGCAGTTGAAAACAGCCGTTTATCGTCAATGGATCAGCAATGCTCCCTACTTCATCAACGAGAATTTTGCACTTTTGAACGACCGCGAATTCAATCTGGGAAATGATTTTTCATCCTATAATACTGGTCTAGGTTTCAACCAAGGTTTAGAGGCTTCGGTTGACCGACACCTCAATAAAGGCTGGTTTTTACTTGCCAACGCAAGCTTGTTTGATTCAAAATTTTCAAAGACCAGCAGCCGCTCCGAAACCGAATGGCTGTCTACGCGCTGGAATATCGGACACGTGGCCAACTGTACTTTCGGCAAAGAATGGCAACGCGAAAAACGCCCCGGCAAAGAACGAACCATTGGCCTAAATGCAAGGGTGGTTTGGGGGGGAGGCGTTCGCGAGGCAGAAATTGATAAGAATGCCTCGGTGCTGGCCAACACCACCGTTGTGGACGAGCGTATCGGGTACTCCAGACAATACCCCGATTATTTCCGCCTAGACCTTCGTGTGTACTGGCGGAAAAACCTTAGCAATCGCCGCAACAGCACCTTCGCCCTCGACATCCAAAACCTGACGGGGCAGCAGAATTTTGCGTATCATTACTACGACCCGTACACCGGAAAAATTGAGAATAAATTCCAACTCGGCACTATCCCCAATTTCAGTTGGCGGGTCGAGTTCTAATCCGGCTCGAAGCCAAGAATAATACTAAACCGCGCATAGTCCGAGATTTTTCGGCTAGGGTAGAATTCCGGTTTGTCTATTCCAATACCGTAGTCAAAGCCAAGCGTACCGAACATCGGCAGGAACACGCGCAGGCCCATGCCGACCGAACGCTTGATGTCAAATGGGTTGAAATCCCGGGCGCGCCCCCAAGCGTTGCCGCCCTGAGCAAAGGCCGTGATAAAAATGGTGCTCTGCGGGTTGAGCGAGATCGGGTAGCGGAGTTCTACGGTGTATTTGTTGAACACCCCTGCGCCACCTGGGTAGCGCGCCATGATGTCGCTGGTATTGTAGCCGCGCAAACTGATGATGTCGCGGGCATTGAGGCCAAAGTTCTGGTTGTTCAGGCCGTCGCCGCCAAGTTCAAAGCGCTCGAAAGGGCTGAGGCTGGTCTTGTCGCTCCACCGTCCAAGGATACCGATTTTGGCTTGGGTTTTCAATACCAGTTTGCCTACTAATGTGGTGTACCACTCGGCATCTATGCGCCATTTGAGGTATTCTGCATATTTATAGAGGTCGCCAACTGCTGCCGTGTTGTAGAAATCCTGGCTTTTGAACCAAGAATAAGGCGGTGTAGCGTTCATTTTCATCGAAATGAGCGAGCCCTGCTTGGGGAAAATAGGGTCATTGATGCTGTTGCGGGCAAGCGTGAGGCCAAGGCTGTAGTTATGGACGATCCCGTCAGATACCACCCTTCCTTCATCATCACGGAATGCGAAAGAAATGGCATTGCTGAGTTTCAGGGTTTGAATGTCAGCGTCGGCGCGGAACACAAAGTTGTCGTCGGGCCATTTCAGGCGAGTGCCAAAACCCACTGTTCCTTGTAGGATTTCAAGTTTTTGAAAACTCTCTGAACCGGGGAAGCCCGAAGCAAAACGGTTGTAAAAACCTGCCACTGTGAGCGAATTGGGCTTTTTGCCCCCCATCCAAGGCTCGGTGAATGAGATATTGTACGACTGGTAGCGGTCGCCCGCCGTTTGGCCGCGCAGGCTAAAACGCTGCCCATCGCCTTGTGGCAGCGGGTTCCAAGCTTCCCGGTTTTTGATGTTCCGGATGGAAAAGTTGTTGAACGTTACCCCCAGAGTCCCGATCACACCGCCGCGGCTGAATGCCGTCGCTGGCTGGTAACCCGCTGAGAGCTCGAGTTGGTCGGAAGGCTTTTCTTCCACGGTGTATTCAATGTCCACCGTGCCGCGGTCTGGGTTGACGGGCGTGTTGATGCCGAGTGCTTCGGGGTTGAAATAGCCGAGGTTCACAATTTCACGTTGTGAGCGGATAATGTCTGCACGGCTGAATTTGTCGCCAGGGCGGGTGAACAGTTCGCGACGGATAATGTGCTCGTGCGTGCGGTCGTTGCCTTTGATGACTACCCTATCAATGGTGGCTTGTGGGCCTTCGTAAATGCGCAATTCGAGGTCAATCGAGTCGTTTTCGATGGCCGTTTCCACCGGGTCAACACGGAAGAACAAGTAGCCGTTGTCAAGATATAGCGACGAAATGTCGCGTCCGTCCTGGCTGAACGAGAGCCGGGTGTTTAAAAGCTCCTGGTTGAAGACATCTCCTTTTTTGATGCCCAATACCTGGTCGAGGTATTTGGTTTCGTAGAGGGTGTTCCCTTTCCACTGGATGTGGCGGAAGTAATATCGGTGGCCTTCCTCAATGTCCATGTGGATCATGATCTGGCCTTTTTTTGTGCGCCAGATGCTGTCTTTTGCTACTCTTGCATCGCGGAAGCCGAGGTTGTTATAGTAGGATTCTATCTTGCGCTTGTCTTCTTCGTAAAGTTCGTGTACCAGTTTTGATTTTTTGAAAAGTTTGCGCTTTCGGTGGGTTTCTTTCATCTTTTTGCGCAAAATCCTCGATTTCACATTTTCGTTGCCTGAAAAACGGATATCCTGGATCTTGACTTTTTTCCCTGGCGTGATCACAAACTCCAACTTGGTGGCATTGGTGGCACGTTCGTCAGGGTAAGTATTGATTTTCACCCGAGCGTTCAGGTAACCCTTCTCCACATAAGATTCCTCCAATTCGTGTACCAGCGTAGCCTTGACGTTATCGGTCAGGATGGCGCCTTTTTGCAAGAACTTGTTGATGATGCCGTTCAGGTCGTCGTGCTTACTCTTTTTTACCCCTACAAAGGAGTGGCGCGTGTATCGCGGCAGTTCCTTCACGGCGATCTCCAGGAAAATCTTGTCGCCCACGGTACGCTCCTGGTTGATGCGCACATCGGTGAAAAGTTTGAGGTTCCAGAGGGTGCGCACTGCATTGCTAAAGTCTGTTCCTGGCACACGCACCTTGTTGCCCACGCGAAGGCCAGAAAGGGAAATGAGCGTGTTCGCGTCAGCAAATTGGATACCCGTGACGCGCACACCTCCAATTTCATACTCTTTTTGCTGCGAGTAGTCGAGCGAAGGCAAGAGGGTGTCGGGCGTTTGGGCCGAGAGGGAGAGCGGCACGAACAAAAGGCCGAACAAGAGGGGTTTTATTTTTTTCAAAAACTTCATAATCAAGAAGGTGTAGGGCGGTGTCTTGCGCCTGAATTTCTAAGTAGTTTTGTTAGAACACCAATTGCCACTGACACCCCGACACCACTGTTTTTTGGTTTTTGCATTTCAGTGGTGTCGGCGGTGTCGGTGACAATCGGTGTTTAAATCATCTTCGCGCTGCCGATATCCCGATCATTTCTTGAAGGTTGGGACAGGTTGAGAACATGTCGCTTACGCTGAGGTAGGTAGTGTTCAGTTTTTCCAGTACCCACTTTTCGGTGTATTCGCCTTTCTTTTGTTCGAGCGCGGCGGTTTGAATTTTTCCGTAGTCCAGTTTTAAATCCGCCTTATGCGGTTTCGAGCGGCTCACGAGTTGCACGATGCGGAATTGTTCGCTGCCGTCCTGGCTTTTAAACCTAAACGGTTCAGCCACATCGCTTTCTTTGAGGCCATCAATGGCGAAAAACACACTCGTTTCCAGGTCAGCCACTTCAAAGTATGAATTGCCGGTGCGGGGGTTTGCCACACGCCCGTCGTTGTTGAAGCTCTGTTGGTTTTTGTCCCCGTACTTCTTTACGGCCTCGCTGAAGGAGAGTTTGCCGTCCCGTATGAGTTGCCGGACTGTATCGAGTTTCGCCTTTGCCGCTTCCATATCGGCTTCCGTTATTTCTGGCTTGATAAGAATATGGCGGCAGTGGATGAGGTTGCCCCGGCGTTCCAGGAGTTGAATGATGTGAAAGCCGAATTCAGTTTCAATTACAGGGCTTATCTGGTTGGTTTCCAATTTGTAAGCCATCGCTTCAAAGGCTGGCACAAAGGTGCCACGCTTCTGAAAACCCAGATCTCCACCCTGTGCGCCACTGCCAGGATCATCGCTGTATTTTTTGGCCAATTCTGCAAAATCCTCGCCTTTGTCGGTAATTCGTTTGTACAGATCATCAATGCGCTGGTGGGCCTTGGCACGCTCTTCGGCGTTTACTTGAGGCTTGTACACAATTTCGCGTATTTCCACCTCTGCATTGAAATATGGCAAAGAGTCCTTGGGTATGTTGCTGAAAAAACGCTGCACCTCTAAAGGGGTAATGGTCGCTTTCTCTGTTACTTTTCCCTGCATCCGTTCGGCCAGGATC
>JANMME010000690.1:0-2930 GCA_031373015.1 Saprospiraceae bacterium | reverse complement strand
CCGCCGTAATAAATATAGACCGTATCGCTCAAAAGCGTTGCGCCAATGTTGAGAAACAACCGGGCCCGATAGGTATTGATACCTTTTTGTGGATATTCGTCCAGAAATGAATAGTCCAGATGGTTGGCATTCTGTTCGTCTAAAACAGTAAAAGACCCACTGGATAACTTTTCAAAATAGATTTTCGAAAGCCCATAGTGGGTACCAACCGTCAGGTTCAAGTCTACTTGGGAATCGGCATTCAGGTTGGCGAGAAATCCGTGAAAATAGCACGTCACCCCTTGTTTCGAAATATCAGGCGCGGGACTGCGCGGTCCAAGGGCATCTTTTTCCGGAGCCAGAGGTGCTACGGCAAACCGATCTTGCGGGAAAGCTGATTTTTGCAACACGACAAAGGTGTCCGAGACGATTGAGATGGGTTCCATCTGCTTTGCTCCCAACCCATACAACTGGTATTGAGCGTTAGGGTGAGCAGCATTCCAAAAAACCATCACCGAGTCCGGGCAGTTAAACCCGATCTTCATGCGCAATTCCTTGGAGATCAAAAAGATTTCAGAACGAAATTCATGGCCTCCAATCAGCATGCGAACCTGCGCCTCCGTAAAAGTATCGGGCAAAATCCAGCGCTGCCAACCTCGTTGTAGCCGTACGGAATCTTGGATCAAACGCCAATCCGGACTTAAAAAGGGCCGCCATTCCAATCGGGCAAAAGAGTCGGGAAAATTGGTTTCCCAGCGCAAAACCACCTCGCGATTGGCCGGAGCAGGATCGTTCAGACTTGGGTAAGTCCAGCTAAAATGTTGCAGGCTATCCCAACTCCATGCCAGGGCAAAATCCTGGTTGCCGTTTAAAATTGGGGGAGCCGTCACGCGGATTTCCCAGAGTCCAGCCGCAGGAAAATCAACCGTGATTTGTTCGACATTGTTCAGGGTATCTCGTCCCCGATGGGCCGCTTGGCGCAGCGAATCCAGCAGGGGGAAGCTGTTCAAAACCCAGGGGGAATATTCGTTTCCCATGGGATCCAGTAAGGTGAGATCAAGATCGTGGAGCAATGCCCTGGGCGCAAGCAGGGGCGCGGGCGGGTCGTTCCAGACGAGGGTTGTTTTGACTTTTCGGACTTTGTCAGGAACCATTAGTGGAACCGAAATAGTTTGCCCTTCCGAAATGGTTTCTTTGGTGAAACGTTTGTTGAAAGCCAGTAAAACAGCATTTTTCAAATTCAAATTTCCAAACCCGCTTTCAAAATCAGGTCCAGGCACCCCCAGATCATCCGCTGTATTGATCAAAATGGCTCGAACCAGATCGGAGCGGTGACCATCATTCGCCAGGGTTTGCTGTATTACCGCCGCCGAACCGCTCACCAGTGCCGCCGCGCCAGAGCTACCATCGTACCCAAATGCAACTAGATCAGGCTTGATTCGCCCATCGTAAGCAGGGCCGCGTGAGTTGCGTGGACTTACTTGCCCTAAAGAATCTACGGAACCTACTAACAGCACGTTTTTTGCCATCTTGAAATTCCCACTCAGGTTTGCAAAACCCGAAATCCCCGCATAAGTACCTGATAGTGAACTGCTGTCGCCTTTGTTTCCGGCAGAAAAAACGTGGAGTAAGCTTGGGTTTTCCACTGTTGTCTGGTCATAGGCAAGGGCTCCGGCGCCGTACCAATTTTGAATGTCTACACCATAAGAATGGTTTTGTACACTGATATTTTGCGACCCATAATCGGCTTCTGGTTGTAGTCCGACAAAACTTGAAGATACCAATCGGCAGCCCGGCGCCGCGCCGCGTCCCTGCAGATCGGCATTGCCAGCCCCACCCACGAGCGATGCTATGATATTGGCGTGGGTGGTTTGATTGGTAGACGCATTCGGAGAAGGAAGCACGCGACCACGGAGATCTACATCAGTCGTGTCAAACCCGAATTCTTTGACCGAAACCGTAATGCCCGACCCGTCGAGCCAAGGGACAAGGCTTTGTACGACGTTAATTTTGTTGACAAAAAGGTTTTGTCCCGGCACGGAGAGTTCTTCCTGCTGGGCTTGGAGCAGGAGCGAAAAAAACTGGAGAAATAGGATTGTTGTGAACCTCATAAATGGATTTTGTGGCTATGTTGGGGGTTTCGCACAGATGTTAATAGGGGATTTCGCACAGATGTTACGCAGATTTTAAACGCAGATTTTACGCAGAATCGTCAAGCTAATTTCTGCGTAAAATCTGAGTTTAAAATCTGCGTAACATCTGCGCGACCCCCCTATTAACCCCAGCGCAAAAAAAGACATTTTTCCTCATGCGCACTTATATTTTGCTTTTTGCTGCACCTTTGCTCGCGCTTTCAAGCGCTTGTCAAAATATGGACACACTCAATTACCTCCAGGCTGTAAAAGATGGTCAGTTACATTTTGCAGATGGCTCTGTACAGGCTATCCCACATTGGGGAGACCCGGCATGGGCGCATCTTTTCTGTGTCCGTCACGCCGAAAAGGAGGATAACGATCCTTACGACCCCGAACTTTCTGCACAGGGCGACGCTCGTGCTGAACACTTGGGTCGCATTATGGCCGAAGCGGGTTTGGATGCAGTGTACACCTCGTCTGCCCGCCGTGCCCAACTGACCGCCGAACCCGTGCAACGACGCGGTCACACACCACCAGTAATGAAATATGAGCCAGGAGATCAAGAGGAATGGTTGATGGAATTGTTGCCTGATATCCATGGTAAAAAAATATTGATCGTAGGCCACCAAAATACTATTCCCCATCTGCTCAATCAATTGAATGGACGAGGATTCGATTTTGAGAACATCCCCAATTACGATTTTGGGAAATTTTTTGTGGTCGTTACAAAAGGAATCGGGCAGACGGAAGTGATTGAATTGCGCTACTGAAAATCAAGTACACGAGGTTACAAAGTACAATTAACAAGAGTTGTGA
>JANMME010000679.1:0-2928 GCA_031373015.1 Saprospiraceae bacterium | reverse complement strand
CCCACAGGCTGGTCGCTCACGCCCGCAGGCAACTCCTTGCCCTTGGGCGATTTTCCTATGAACATCGCTGTTTCGCCCAACAAAAAATTCCTCGCTGTCACCAATAACGGTCAGGGGAAAAATTCTTTGCAACTCATTGATGCGAAAAAAGGGACGTTGCTCCAGTCGTTTGAAATCCCGATCGCCTGGCTTGGGATTGCTTTTGGAGATGATTCCAAAACGCTTTATGTATCCGGTGGCAACAGCAACGCCATTTTGCGTTATTCCGTCAAAAACAAACAACTGGTGCTGCGCGATACCCTGAGTCTCGGCAAGCCCTGGCCGAATCGCATCTCCCCCGGTGGATTATGTGTGGACGATAAACGGGGATTGCTGTATGTGGTTACCAAGGAAAACCACAGCCTTTATGTGGTGGACACCCGCACCAAAGCCGTCCTGTACCGGGATTCCATAGGCAAGGAACTCTATACCTGCGCCCTTTCGCCCGACCGTAAACAACTGTACCTTACGCATTGGGGTGGCAACGAACTGGTGGTTTGGGACACCGATACCCGCAAAATAAAATTGCGAATTCCCGTTGGAGACAATCCTAACGACCTGATTATCAATAAAAAAGGAACATTGGCCTATGTCGCTTGTGCTGATGACAACACGGTAAGCGTGGTAGATTTAACCCAAAACAAAGTGGTAGAAACGCTTGTGGCAACACTTTATCCTGATGCGCCCACCGGCTCTACTACCAATAGTGTGGCACTTTCTGCGGATGAAAAAACGCTTTACATCGCCAATGCCGATAACAATTGCCTTGCCGTCTTCGATGTATCCCAACCAAAACAAAGTAGCTCCTTAGGATTCATCCCGACAGGCTGGTATCCAACTTGTGTGCGTGTTGTCGGCAAGCAAATATTCGTAGCAAATGGCAAAGGATTCTCTTCTTTTCCCAACCCGAATGGCCCCAATCCTATTGGCAGAAAAAACAAGGTGGATTATCAAAAAGGAATTGAAGAAGACCAGTATATCGGCGGCTTGATGAAAGGCACGATGAGTATCATCAAAATGCCCAATACTCTGACATTGGAAGAATACACCCGGCAGGTTTACCGCAACACTCCCTACACCAAAGAACGCGAAAAACTGGCCGAAGGTGAACCAGGAAACCCCATTCCACAGCGTGTTGGCGATCCTTCACCCATCAAGTATGTTTTTTACATCATTAAGGAAAACCGCACTTACGATCAGGTGCTCGGCGACATGCCCGAAGGCAACGGCGACACTTCGCTTTGTCTTTTCTCGGAAAAAATCACGCCCAACCACCACGCACTCGCCCGGGACTTTGTTCTGCTCGACAATTTTTATGTCAGTGCAGAAGTAAGTGCAGATGGGCATAATTGGAGCACAGCAGCTTATGCCAACGATTTTACCGAAAAAACCTGGGTGACGAGTTACGGCGGCCGCGGCGGCGACTATGTATACGAAGGCCAAAACCGTACTGCCTGGCCGAAGGGTGGGTTCATCTGGGATCATTGCAAGCGGGCCGGGATTTCATACCGCACTTATGGCGAATTTGCCGACGATTTTAAGGCCAATATACCCGCGCTGGAAGGTCATCATTGCCCCTATTATACTTCCTGGGACACCTCAGTAAAAGACACCACGAGGGTTTCTCAGTGGAAACGAGAATTTGATTCTTTGGTGACGACCAACGCTTTACCTCGCCTCAGTACGCTTCGACTTATCAACGACCATACAGAAGGTTTGCGCAAATCCGCCCACACACCATTCGCCCAGGTAGCAGACAATGACCTCGCGTTTGGGCTATTCATCGAACACCTTTCTAAAAGTCCGATCTGGAAGGAATCAGCGGTTTTTGTGCTGGAAGACGATGCCCAAAATGGAGCCGACCATGTGGACGCTCACCGCTCCATTGCATTTGTGGTCAGTCCTTACACCAAGCGCAATTTTGTAGACCATACCCTGTATTCAACCAATTCGATGTTGCGAACCATGGAACTTATAATCGGAATGCCGCCCATGAGCCAACATGATGCTGGCGCCACGCCTATGTGGCGGAGTTTTACAAAAAACGCTGATCTAACTCCCTACAAAGCAATTACCCCGGCCGTCAATCTCGACGACAGAAATGCTTCCGTAGACAGCGAACTGCAACGCCGTTCCAATGCTTTTGATCTCACGAGCGAAGACCGCGTCCCTGATTTAGAATTCAACGAAGTGCTATGGAAGATCATCAAGGGCGAAAACACGGCAATGCCCGCTCCGCGAAGGGGGGCATTTCTGCGTTATGCTAATGATGATGAAAAGGATTGATTAGCATTTCACCCCCTGGGCGAGCCATAGCTGCCGCAGTAGATGTCCCCAATTTTTAGCGGTATTTGAGCCAGCATGAATCAGTTGCCCAAAATTGTCAGTTTCCGCACCGCCGGCCAATTCCCTTCGCTGCGCAATTGCAAGAGGTAATACCCTTCGTTCAATCCTGTCAAATCAATTTCCAACAATTGCGGGGAATCCGGGGCAATTTTCACCCTGCGAACCATGACTCCTTGTGCATTGAAAATCATCATTTGCCCCGCCTTTCCAGCGTAGGATTTCAAATTAACCATTGCAACATGCTGTGCCGGATTGGGGAAAACTTCAAAACCCTCGCTTCGTTTTGAAGCAGGCTTGTTCAAAAGTTCAGGGGCAGCCATTTCATATAGAGGATCATTTTCTATCTTGAAATTCGATAAAATATTCACCCTGTAATCTTCCACTTCGCCGAAGGGCAATGCCTCGCAAGGAGAGGGCTGGGCGCCCCGTTTCATAGAAATCCGCATCCGGGTGACTCCGGGAGCGGCGTTGGCTGGAATGGTTATACTGCCGTTCAGCAGTGCTACTGTGGTGCCATTGGCAGGTGCATTCAAAATTCCGGAA
>JANMME010000671.1:0-2562 GCA_031373015.1 Saprospiraceae bacterium | reverse complement strand
GTGGCCGGTTCAAAAATCTGGAAAGTGTCGGCGGCGCTTACAAGGCCGCAGGCATTTTGCGCTGATACCGCAATGGAATGCAGGCCATAGCCGACAAAATTGATGGTGCCAGGCGAGTTTCCACTGGCGGTAGCGGGCATTCCTCCGCCAAATACCCAAGTAACTGTTTGGGCCGTCCCGCCACTAAATTGGGTAAAATCAAGCGGATTGAGCGCAACATCCACACAACCTTCTGGAACCTGCGCCACACTAACGTTAGGTGTAAGCAAAACATGTACAACCGTATCCCAAGTGGGATTTCCACAACCTGTCACCTGCAAGGAAAGCGTATAAGTACCTTCTTGCGTGAACTCAATTTGAGGGTTTTGGCTGCTGGCCGAGGTGCCGTTTACAAATGCACTGCCGGTAGCGGGCAGCAGTGTCCATAGGTAGGAAGAAGCGAAAGTTGAGGTATTGGACACTGTCAGCAGTTCCGCCGGCGCGCACAAAGAGTCATCTGCGATGGTGGCTTGGGCCGTGGCGGGCGCTAAAATGGCAAAGGTGTCCGTTACGATCTGTGTTCCGCAAACGTTGCTGATTTTCAAGGTGATCCCATGAAGGCCTATGTTGCTAAAAACTACTGGTGGTGGCGCAGGACCACTAAAACTGCCAGGGACGCCATTGAGGAAGGTCCACTCCACCGTGTCGGCCACACCCCCGCTGAATACAGTAAGGTTGAGCGGGGTAAGGGTTATACTCTGATCGCATTGATCGGGTGTGGCAGCTAGGCTGACAATAGGCTTCAGCCTGACATTGACGGTTTGGGTCGCCACGGGATTCCCGCAAGCATTTACGGTGAGGGTAATCGTAAAAACGCCTTCTGCCGTAAAGCGAAGTTGGGGGTTTGGACTATTGGCCGAGGTGCCGTTTATGAATGAAAAACCCGTAGTGGGCATAATGCTCCAAGTAAAATTGTTGGCATTAATAGAAGTGTTGTTTATGACAACAATCTCGTCAGGGCCACAAATATCATTGTCAGAAATGCTAAATGCTGCCGTGGCTTGAGGCGCAACACTAAAAGTATCGGAATCTGTGGCCATACCACAACCTGCCACCGAGACAGTAGCCGTTACAATATAAGTGCCTTGACCTGAATAGATTATTGGACCTGGATTGGGGCTATTGGAGGATCCGGGGGTTCCGCCGGGGAACTGCCAATTCACCGTTGCCATGGTGCCACCGATATTGGCAGTTGGATTGACCGTTACGTTGCCAGCAGCGCAGCCATCGGGAATGGGCATGATATTGACCGCTGGCGGGGCAAGTACCGTGATAGTGGTCGTCCATTGGGGATTCCCACAGCCAATGACTTTCAGGGTAATGGTATAGGTGCCTGCACTAGTAAAAAGGATGGCTGGTGTGGGAGAATTGCTATTGGTTCCGTTCGTAAAGACCCAGCCCGTAGGTGGCATGACCATCCAGTTATAGCCGATGGCATTGGTAGATTGGTTGGTGAAAGTAACTATGTCGGGAGCACAAATTTGGGTAGCGGAGGGCGTGGCAGCGGCTGTGGCGGGAGGGGTAACCAAGACAGTATGTATCTGTATGTCTGTTCCACAGCCATCAGGTGGTGGAGGTTGCATTACAGAAAGGCTAACGTTGTAAGTTCCTGGTGTACTATAAGAATGCGATGGGTTTTCTAAATTTGAAGTTGCTCCGTCCCCAAAATTCCATAAGTATGTAGGATTAGAAGTGTTTTCGCAACTTTGATTCGAAAAATTAACAGGAGTATTGATGCATACAACAGGTGGGGAGGCAACAAATTCCGCGATAGGTTTGAATAAAATAATGATATCCGTAGTAATGGCGTGAAAGCTGCGTTTTTGGCCATTATCGCAAGTTTTTTCCGCTCCCATGCGAAGCTGTAGGCCAATTGAACCAGTAGTACCGATGCAGGTATCATCTGGGAAATCGTAAGTGTGGGTAAAAGTAGGGGTAGAAGCAGGGTATAGTTCGCAAACACCGTCGCCCCAGTCCATATAAATCGTTTGGATATTATATATCGGATTAGTATTGTTCTGAAAAACGACTGGTACGCCTTCGCAAAATACTGGAGAGCCTTGGGACAACCCGCCATTTGCTAGGATAATGCCACAGTCTATCTTAGGGGTCCAATCCAGTCCACCACATTGTCCAAAGGTGTTTTTCGGGACAAGAAATATTAGGGATAAAGTCGCGAATAGGACTGCTTGTGATATGGTTTGGGTCGGATTTTTCATCGTATTTTTTGAATGAAATTATGGAGATGAGCGGTTCTGATAAACGGCCAACCATGGCGCATTTAGGCATTCCAAATCTGGTCAGGGGCTGAGCTATCAATAAAATCCACGATAACCTTTGCCTGCAAAATGGAAACAATCGGTGCGCCCCAAGGGTGACTTCCCTTTGAACATGCACAACTTGTTGATATTGAAGGTTGCGGTCAACTCATGCGCGCCACCGGAAGCCGCCTGCCCCAAGCCACCCAAAGCGCCATCAAAGGCGTATTGCAGGGTACATTGGGTATCGTCGCCGATGGAAAAA
>JANMME010000895.1:0-3543 GCA_031373015.1 Saprospiraceae bacterium | reverse complement strand
CCCGGAACAGCGTTCCGGGATACAAAAACCCCCAAACCAGGGCATGGCGCCTGGGCTACTCATCTCAGCCGGGCGGGACCGTAATCCCAATCCCGTGCAAAATGCTTGTGGTTCTGGCCTGTTTGTTCTGAGCAGTTCTGGCCAAGCGAAACCCAGTATTGTTGTTCCTGTTGTTTCGATTGTTCCTGTTGCGGTTGGACACGCGACAATTAGTATTGTTGTTGTTCCACGAGCCACCGCGCAACACGGCGGTGGGCACCATACCCGCTGCAAAAATACCATTTTGTGGAAAAAAGCCCATTTTTCAAAAAAAAATTTTCGGCAAAGCCGAAAGACAACGATACAGCTGCTCCTAAATTCCCGAAGGGAATCTAGGAGCGCTATCTAGTTACAAAAAAAAATTTTTCGGCTTTGCCGAAAAGAAGAAAAAAGAAAAGAAAAAAAGGGCAGAGGGTTAGGGGGTTAAAGGGCAGAGGGTTACCCCCCCCCCGCTTTAGCAGCCCTGGCCAAGCGAAACCCAGAAAAGAAGTCCCCGCAGTACCGATAGAGCCAGTAGCGGACGGACACGCGACAAACAGTAACGTAGTCGATCCACGAGCCACCGCGCAACACGGCGCGACTGTCATCACCACCACCTTTCCAGGCCTGGCCATCGCCCGGCGCCCCCTCGTAACTTTCATGCCAGTCATCTTCGCACCACTCCCACACGTTGCCGCTCATGTCAAAAAGGCCGAGTTCGTTGGCTTTTTTGCCCGCCACCGGGCGGGTGCCGGAGTCCTTGGTGTTTTCGGTGTACCAGCCTACCTCGTCCAGATTATTGCTCCCCGAATACTTCGTTCCTTTCGTTTCGTTTCCGCCGCGAGCCGCAAATTCCCATTCGGCCTCGGTCGGGAGCCGGAATTTGCCGTTTCCTTTGGTCGAAAGCCACGCGCAGTAGGCTTTGGCGTCGTTCCAACTGACATGAATGACCGGGTGATCATACTCGCTTTCCGGGCGGATTTTCCCCGAAGCGTCACAGCGCCAGTTCACGCCCTTCTTGTCTTCGTACGTTGAACCAGTCCAAACCCTACTCGTACCTTTCTTGTCGGCATCGGTCTTGTACTTGGTTTCTTCAATAAATGGTTTGAATTGCGCCAAAGTCACCTCTGTCACCCCGATTTCAAAATCGGCCACCGTGACGGCATGGGCAGGTTTTTCATCAACTGAGCAATCCTCGCCCTGCTCTGCCGTGCAGCCCATGGTGAAGGTTCCGCCCTTCACGAGTTTCATCGTGGGTATAGGGATGGAAGCATTGCCCGGGGCAGGGCCTACCTTCCTGCCACAGGGCATTAGCGTGGGTTGCTGGGAAAGAAACTTGGGCACATAAGCTTCCTTTCCTTGAAAGCGTATTTTCCACATATTGGCTTCTTCGCCCAGCAGTTCCAGCTGCTGGCCGGGCTTTATAATGCCCAGTAGGGTGTTTTTGGCCGGGCGGCCCTGGGGGTTTTGGGCTATTTGATAAAGCTCGGGCGGTGTAAGGGTACGGTTGTAGAAGGCCGCTTCCGTGATCCCGGCGGCCAGCTGGCGGCAAGGATTGGGTGTGGGCGGCTTCAAGTCTGGTTTTTCGCACCAGTTGCGGGCGGCGCGCACCCACACGAGGGAGGTATCGCGCTGGGCTGCGGCCTCGAACCAGGCACAGGCACGGGCTTTCCACACGGAGGCATTGGGGTTGAGGCGTGGCCGCAGCTGGCGCAGGCTGTCGTGGGTGTTGTAGAACGGTATGCCTTTGTTGTAGAAGGCATTGGCAATGTTGGCCTCGCATTCTTGCTGGAGTGGGGCGTTTTTCAGGTTAAAATACGCCACCACATCGCGCACGAGCACCGTGGGCGGGAGGGTATCTGTTTCCAACTGCTGCCGGGCGCTGTATTCGTACAAGATGGCCTGTTCTTCGGGCGTTTTGGCACAAAAACGCCGCATTTCGCCTTTCCAGCGCAGCTCGGCCTGCTCGCCACCCACACAGACATCAGGCGCTTTGGGCTGCCATCCCCAGATCAATCCTATAGCGGCTAAACCCAAGAGCGGCAGGGCGATGCGCAGGCTGTCTTTCAGCCATTCCTGTACGCCGAGGGCCGGCATTTTGCCTTTGTAGAGTATCTTTTTCCAGGAATCGGGCAGGAGGCTGTCCAGCGGCCCGGGTTTGCCCCGCAGCGCACGAATGGTGATAAAATCGGGATTGCCGTTGCGTTTGATCCAGTCGGCAATTTGCTTTTCCCGCTCTTTTTTGGTCTTGGGGTCGGTAGTAAACTGCCATTCGTTGAAGGCCACGCGCAGGGCAAAGTCGTCCCAGGCGGCGCTGTCGGGGTCAGGGGCGTTGGTTTCCAGCAGGGCGTGCAGGGCCGTGCGGAGGCGGTTTTCGAGGGCAGGGTTGGTTTGTCGCAGCCCATCGAGCAGCACGGCGCGGGCGGCGTCGGGTATTTCGCCGTTGGAGAACCAGGGCAGGCGCAGCAGTTCGCCCATGCGGGCCATGGTGGCCACAAGTTGCCCGCTTTCCTGGGCCAGCCAATGGCCGAGCCAGAGCGTGAGGTCGTAGTGGAGTTCGGGCCAGACGGCGCAGGCAGCGATCCATTGGCGGGTGAGCGGATCGGGGAATTGTTTTTCGAGGGTTTGGCGCAGGTCGCCGTCTTCGAGCAGCACGGGCTCGCCGAGGGCCAGGGCGGCGAGTTTGTCGAAGCGGGGCAGCCGGTGGTCTTCATCCGCATCGAAGGCTTCGATGAGGCGGCGTATGCCATCAATAGAGGCAGGCGCAAAGCGGAACAATTCGGCGAGGCTGCGTTCGCGGCGCCCCCAATCTCCGGCAGGTAAAGGCGAGAGCAGGGCGCGGTCTTTCCATCGGGCAAACTGGGCGGTCCATTTAGCCAATTGACCTGAAACGCTGCTGAACATCTGCCGTCCCGAGCCAATGATCAGGAGTCGGTGGGCAGGATACCGGAACAGCAGTTCTTCGATGCTGAGGCCTTCGGGCTGCAGTTCGTTGTGGCAAAGGCGCAGGTCGCCGTCGTAGAAGAAACACTCGGCGAGCACCTCGTTTTGGAGGAGGGTTCGGTATAGGTCGTCGTAGAGCCGGGCGCGGTGGTCGAGGGCGTTTTGGCGGTCAATGAGCAGGAGGTATTCCGGCGGTCGGGTCAGTTGGCGGAATCGGAATTCGACCATGCCGCCCCGTCGGATGGTAGCGCGCACGGTTTGCGGCATGTCGAGTACCCGGGAGTCGTCGTCGGTGCGTCGGCGCAGGGCATTGAGGGTCAGGCCGAAGGATTCGCCGGGGTCGGGCGGCAGGAGGTTGGGGATTTTGATGTTCCAGACGTAGGGCGGTTTGCTGGGTTTTTCGCGCTGGACTACGAGTTTTTGGCGTTTTCGGGCGCGCCAGTAGACCCAAACGGCCAGCAACCCGGCAAACAGGAGTAGCGTGGCGGCTTTAATCCAGTTCGACCATTCGTAAAGACTGGCGGTGAAGGCATTGGGTGGCTTGAGTTCCAGTGCTTCGAACAGGGAATCGTGGTCAAAAGG
>JANMME010000649.1:0-1817 GCA_031373015.1 Saprospiraceae bacterium | reverse complement strand
GCCGCCCAGCCACATATCCTCCGTTGCGCCCCAATATCCCGAGGAAAGTTGGTGTTTTTTCATCAGGTAAGTTTCTTTTTCGATCAAGGGGTCCTTGTCGTCTCCTTTTACTTGCCTGGAGGCAAAGAGGTCAGCAAGAATCATCAGGCGATCCCCCGAATACTTGTGGTAGCGATCAATAGAGGCTATGTCGAAGCGGCTCACGCCTTTGGCAATAAGGGTATCGAGTATTTTACCGTTGAGCAAATCGCCGTTGGTTTGCAGCATAACCTGCGTATGGCCCCGGTAGCGTTCGTTTAGGCGGTCGAGGATGGTGTAAAGGAGTTTTTTGTCAGCCAGGGGTTCGCCGCCGCTCAAAATTATTCGATCAATGCTATCAGGGAGATTTTCAATGATTTTCAGACATTCTTCTTCTGAAATTCGCGCGCCCTGCGGACCGCTCAGGTTATAGCAGTGGTCACATTTGTCGTTACAGAGTTGGGTAAAAACCCAGTACAGGGATTCGCAGTGGTTGAAATTCATACATTGATTGGATTAGGCTTGCCAATAAGTGATCTTTATGCGTGAAACAATACTCAAAGCAGCCACTCAGCCTTGCTCACGCAACTTCAATAAAAACCGTTCAATTTGTCGCCGATGCCGCAGGATGTGTACAATGGCGTGTTCCATAATTTGTTCAACATCATACAGTTGTCCCCAACGGACGCGCATTTTCTGGTCGGTTTCATAAGATTCCAATTGGATATCGGGGTGGCTTTCAAAAGTTTGTTCCGTGAATGCAAAAGCGGCATCCAGGTCGGCGGCATATTCGATCGTCGTATCACGCGTTTTACCAAGCCAATAGTCAATCGTTTCGCCATAATGTTTTCGGATACTGGTCGCATATCCAAATGCTGATCGAACAACGTGGGTTAACACTGTCTGGATGGATTTGCAATCCGGGTCATCGGCTTCTGCATCCACAATAGCCATTAATTCTTGCAGTTGAACCTCGGAAACAACCTTTTTCAGGTCGTTTATGGCACGTTCGTATTCGTCCAGGAGTGCGCCTTTTGCGCCTTTGGTGCGGTGTGGCATTTGCGTTTGTATTAAAATGTTGTTCAAAGTTTTACCCAAAAATCAATTTCCGATCGAACGCCTGTTCGCAGGTCATTGCTGAAAGCCTCCAAAGTGTCGTAAATGTCCAATTTCCCATTTTCCATAAAGCCCCATTGGTCGCCCATGAGCAGGGCTTCTTTAAGGTCATGGGTGACAAAAATGGAAGTGATGCCTTGTGCGGTCGCCACTCGTTTATAGAGTTGTTGCATCTGTGCCCGTGTCTCCACGTCCAGGGCTCCGAATGGCTCATCCAAAAGCAACAGTTTGGGTTGCACAATGAGCGCGCGGCCAAAGGCGACCCGTTGTTTTTGCCCGCCAGAGAGTTCAAAGGGCATTTTGCTGATATGATCCGCTAGACCTAGATCTACGAGCATTGCTTCTGTCCGATTTTGGATTTCAGCCCCCGGCAATTTCCTTAGCTTCAGGCCGAAAGCCACATTTTCAAAGACATCCAAATGTGGAAACAGCAGCGATTCCTGATATAAGTAAACAATGCCTCGCTGTTGGGGCAATAGGCTTGAAAGGCCTGTTTTATCTAAGAAAACTTGCCCCTTAGCATCGAGCAGACCCGCAATGATTTTGAGCAAGGTCGTTTTTCCGCAGCCTGAACGCCCTAGCACAGCAAGTGTCTGATGTGCAGCCAGTCCGAAAGAAATATCCTTTAGGACTGGCGCATGGCCGAAGGATTTTTCGATGTTTTTTATCTCCAAAAAGTTCAT
>JANMME010000623.1:0-2648 GCA_031373015.1 Saprospiraceae bacterium | reverse complement strand
CCTTGGCACTGGTCCGTAGCTGGTGTTTTTATTGGCCTGATTGTGCCGACACTCCTGATTGTTGGGAACAAACATTTCGGTATTTCTTCCAGCCTGCGGCATATATGCGCCGCCTGTTTACCTGCCCGAATCCCGTTTTTTCACTACGATTGGAAAAAAGAAATGTGGAGTTTCTTTTTCGTAGGGGGCATACTGGCGGGAGCTATCTTGGCAAGCACATTTTTGCAAAACCCTGCGCCCATTGAAGTCGCTCCTACGCTTAAAAGCGATCTGGCTGGCTATGGAGTCACCCACATTGATGGCCTGCTGCCCACGGATTTGTTCTCTTTTGCAAGCCTCTTTACCTTACGCGGATTTTTACTGATGGTAGTAGGCGGCTTTTTGGTGGGTTTCGGCACGCGCTACGCGGGCGGCTGCACCTCCGGCCACGCCATCATGGGGCTGTCGAACCTGCAATGGCCCTCGCTGGTCGCCACTATTTCATTCATGGTCGGTGGCTTTTTAATGACTAATCTCCTCCTTCCCTACATCCTTCAACTTTGAAAATCATGATCCATACAACTGCTCAAAATTTTACCGAAACGGTACCCGATACAGACTTTGAAGTGCGCTCGCTGGATGCTATATGCATCAACGAATCTGAACTGGTGCACCCATGGTGGTATAACTTTAAATACGCGCTTGTGGGACTCTTGTTCGGCGTAGTATTCATCAAAGCCGAGATTATTTCCTGGTATCGAATTCAGGAAATGTTCAGGCTGGAATCCTTCCACATGTACGGGGTGATTGGTACAGCCGTGGCAGTGGGGGCACTCTCCGTATTTTTGATTAAAAAGATGAATATCAAGACGATATATGGGGAGCCTATCAATTTTCACAGCAAAAGTTTCAACAAAGGGCAAATCTACGGGGGCTTGATGTTTGGCTTTGGCTGGGCTATGACGGGGGCTTGTCCGGGGCCTTTGTTTGCTCAAATTGGTACAGGCGTGCTGGCTACCGGAGTCACGCTGCTGAGTGCCATTGTGGGGACCTGGGTGTATGGGTATTTGAGGGAAAGGTTGCCGCATTGAGTTGTTATTCATGCTTGACTCATGTTGCTAATCGGCTGAAAATTACCGCGTTACTTCTAGTAACTCGTTGGTTTTCAACCGATTAGCAACATGAACCTCATGCTTAGTTTCACATAAAGCCTATTCAACATTTCAAACATGAAATTCTTATTGCCTGTAATGCTAATCAGCCTTTTAGCCATTTCATCCGCTGCTGCACAAGCCGATGCATCGGTAGACAATACCCCCTACAAAATTGTCATCCAACTCACCAGCGGCGATACCGCTGTGCAGCACGGCCTCATCAAACAACTCCACAATGCCCTCACGGCAGCACCAAAATCAAAAATCGAAGTCGTTTGTCACAGCAATGGTCTCTTCTTTTTGGTGACCGCGAAATCTGATAAAGCAGAAGAAATCCGCAAATTGAAAGCACAGGGCGTGGTGTTCGCCGCTTGTGAAAACAGCATGCGCAGCCACAAAGTCAAACGAGAAGAACTGCTCCCAGAAGCCATCACCGTGCCTTCCGGGGTCATCGAAATCGTAAAAAAGCAGCGGAAGCACTGGGCGTACCTCAAAGCAGGGTAGGGGAGAAGTTACAAGTTCCAAGTTTCAAGTACACACATGGCCTGGCCTAAAGGCGAGCAATGGCAGATTCGTGCAGATTCGTGCAATTAGTTGCTGCAAAACCGCCCACAAAAAAAATTTCAAAAAAATAACTCAATTTGTTTTAAAATATCAAACAAGATGTTTTAACTTTGCTTCCAGAAAACACTTAACTGCCCGGATAGGTTTTGATAAAAAATTGATTTTCAAGAATCTGAAACAAAAATCTACAAAATCTCCTCGGCTATGAACTGGAATTTTATTAAAACAAATTGGTTTTATTTGGCCATGGGCGTGGTGCTCGTGCTCTACACGATGCGCAAATTCCCAAGCCTCAATCCATTTAACACCAGCAACAAAAACAACCAAATCGAAAAATTTACAGAGGAAAAAAGCGCTCGAAAAGGCGGTGCGGCACTTTTAGGCTTTGTGCCTGAAAGGCCCAAAGAGCGCCCGCCAGAAATGGGTGATGTGGACGCTGCAAAAGCCGAAGCGTTCCTCAAACGCTTTGCTCATGTGGCGTTCAGCGAGCACAAAAAATTTGGGATGCCAGCCTCCCTCATACTGGCTTGCGCGTATGCAAACAGTCAGGCAGGACAGCGTGAAACGGCCACGGCTGCCAACAACTTTTTCAGTTTGTCTTGTGCAGATGGCTGGGAAGGAGAAACGGTCGAAATCAGCGGAAAATGCGTGCGCAAATACGAGTCCGCATGGGCGAGTTTTCGTGATTTCAGCATCTACCTCAGCAGTCAGGAGTGGTTTGGCTCGCTCAAAAAATCCGCCGGGAAAGACGGACGCAAATGGGCTGAAAAACTAGGCAGTGAGGGTCTAGCCAATGCTAAAGCCATGCTAAAAGTGATGGAAATGTACAATCTGCAAGAACTGGATGAGCAGTAAATTTTTGATTGATTCACGACCTAAAATAGTAATTCCAACTGCTGTGTCGCTGAGTGTTGGCTACGTATCCCAAGCTCGTGTGTCATTCTGAGCGTA
>JANMME010000611.1:0-3073 GCA_031373015.1 Saprospiraceae bacterium | reverse complement strand
GGCAGCAGTAGTGTTTCCAACTGAGTCGAGGATGTCGGTGCGCTCGCGTACTTCTTTGGGCAAATGGCTCATTTCAGCGATGCCGCCCGCATTGTCGGCAATGGGGCCGAAGGCGTCAATGGCCAACTGCATGGCCGTAGTAGCCATCATAGCGGAAGCCGCAATGGCCACGCCGTAGAAACCAGCCAGCGTGTATGCCGACCAAATCGCACCAGAGAACAGCACAATGGGCATCCAGGTGGACATCATGCCCGTCGCCAAACCAGCGATGACGTTGGTGGCGTGGCCCGTGCCCGATTGACGAACAATGTCCATCACCGGTTTTTTGCCCAAGCCCGTGTAGTATTCAGTAATGGCCGAAATCAGCGCGCCCACGATGAGGCCCACCATGGTTGCGTTGAAAACGTTGGTGCTGCTGATGCTCTGTGCACTTTGCCCAAAGAACTTCATGGTCATCGTTTCTGGCAACATCCATTTGATGACCGGGAAACAAACCACTGCCGTGAGGATGATGCTCACCCAGTTGCCTTTGTTGAGGGCTTTTTGTACGGTAGCAGCATCTGCTTCTTCGCCTTCTTTGACGCGGACAAATTGCATTCCGATGATGGACAGAATGATGCCGAGGCCAGCGATCACAATGGGCAAAAGGATGGGGCCAATGCCGCCAAAAACGTCCGTTATGCCCCTCGAGTCACGGATAACGGAATTGCCGAGCACCATGGCTGCCAGCACTGTTGCTACATAAGAGCCAAACAGGTCGGCACCCATGCCAGCCACGTCGCCCACGTTGTCGCCCACGTTGTCGGCGATGGTGGCGGGGTTGCGGGGGTCGTCTTCCGGGATACCGGCTTCCACCTTACCTACGAGGTCAGCGCCCACGTCGGCTGCTTTGGTGTAGATGCCGCCGCCCACACGCGCAAAAAGCGCGATGGACTCAGCGCCGAGCGAGAACCCGGCCAGCACTTCGAGCACCCGCGACATGGTGCGCGAACCATCGAGGCCGTAAGTGCCGCCCATAAAATAGACATAAAAAACAGCGAACAAAGCGCTCAAACCCAACACCGCCAAGCCTGCTACGCCGAGGCCCATGACGGAGCCGCCCTTAAAAGAGACTTGGAGCGCCTTTGTGAGGCTGGTTCGGGCAGCTTGTGTGGTGCGCACGTTGGCCTTGGTGGCCACACGCATACCGAGGTTGCCGGCCAAAGCCGAGAAAAATGCGCCGATAACGAAAGCCACCACAATGAGCGGGTGGCTGGTGTCGGCTTGTGTGCTAAGCCAGCCAAGCAGCAGGCCCGCTATCACGACGTAAATGCCGAGGATGCGGTATTCGGCTTTGAGGAAAGCCATGGCGCCATCCGCGATGTGTTTGGCGATGCCTTGCATCTTTTCGTCGCCGGCGTCTTGTTTTGTCACCCACTTTTGGAGGAAAAACATGTACACGAGACCTACGACCCCGAAGAGTGGTAAAAAGTAAACCAGAGAGCTCATCCCTTTAAATTTGTTTTGACGTGAAAAAAATCTTTGATTTTGGATTCAGGGAATTGGACTTTGTCGCGTCCAAGGAGTAAGAAGTGACACTTTTTAAAAAAGTGTCACTTCAGTTGCTTGAAAAAACGGCGGCAAAAGTAGCGAAAGAATCTTTTTGGGTGTAGGAAAGTTGAAAGTTCGCTGTTACTTCATTTCAATATATCGCTTCCTCAATCAGCAGCGCGAAAAACTCGCCCAGCCCCCAGCCATAAGCCACCGCTTGTTGTGGCACTATACTCGCGGGCGAAATGCCCGGAATCGTATTGGCTTCCAAAAAGTGAAAAGTGTCGCCTACTAAAATGTAATCAAAACGCACCACACCCCGGCATTGCAGGGCATTGTAGAGGAAGCGCGATTGAACCTGACATTGCAAGGTGAGGGTCTCTGATATTTCAGCCGGCGTCACTTCTTTCGAACGTCCCTCGTATTTGGCCGCGTAGGTAAAAAACTCGTCGTCGGGAATGATTTCGGTAACGGGCAAAACCACGACATCGCCGTTCACACGCAAGGCGCCATTCGAGAATTCCCTACCTGGCAAATAGCTTTCCACTACGACTTCTTTATCGAACCGAAATGCTTCTTCGATGGCGGGCAAGAGTGCCTCCATTGTCTTCGCCTTGCTGACCCCGAAGCTAGAACCATGGGTATTGGGCTTCACAAAAAGTGGCAGTCCAAGCGGAATAAATCGCTCATTATCAATCTTTTCGCCGCGATGCAGCAACACCGATTTAGCCATTGGGATACGGTTGCCGTACTGCGCCATTTGCATTTTAGTGTTGTGCTTGTTCATGGTGAGGGCACTCACATATCCGTTGCAGCAGGTGTAGGGGATGCCGAGCATTTCGAGGTAGCCTTGCATTTTGCCGTCTTCGAGCGGTGTGCCGTGGAGGGCAGCAAAGGCGCAATCGAAACGGATTTTTTCGCCGTTCAACGTCAGCGAGAAATCGTTTTTGTCTACCTGAGTGCCAGAGCCAATCTCACGCCAGTCGGCTTTTTGGATGTCAATGAGGAAGCATCGGTAGCGGTCTTTGGGCAAGTGGTCATGCACCACTTGGCCGCTTTTGAGGGAAATGACGCGCTCTTCGGAGTCGCCGCCGGTGAGGATGGCAATGTTTTTCATGTACTTAAATGTTCAAATTTAACACATAGGCACATAGAGCACATAGGCTCATGGTTTTCAGCACTATGTGTCCTACTGTGCCTATGTGTTTTATATAAACTAATTGTGCTCATTTACTAGTATTTGGTTATTTGGTTCAATGCGCCAAAGATACGTTGCCTTTAAAAAAGCGTTAAGGCTTAAACATTATTCGTTGAGTTTGGTCTATTAGCCGCCCAACAAATTCGCTTTTTCTTAGGTGATAAACACAAACAATTGCACCTCAAATCCCCAAATCACCTCTTCCCCGCATAAACATGAACCATTTACAGCATCTCCTTTGGCGCTTCGGATTCGGTCCGCGCACCAAAAGTTGGCAAAATTGGGCCGCCCTACCGCCCGAATCCTGGTGGCCTAAATTGCGCGATGAATCTTTGCCGCCTCCCC
>JANMME010000552.1:0-2160 GCA_031373015.1 Saprospiraceae bacterium | reverse complement strand
GTCAACAGTCAACAGTCAACGGTCAACAGTCAACGGTCAAACTAGTTTCATCGCATCGAGTGCCTCCGCGACTTCCTTGACGGCTTCGGCAGATTTATGCAGCAATGCGAGTTCGTCTTTTTTCAAGCGGAGCTTTATGATTTCCTGAACGCCTTTTTTACCCAGTTTTACGGGAGCGCCCACAAAAATATCTTTCAGTTTGTATTGCCCGTTGAGCCGTACGCAGCAAGGGAAAATACGTTTTTCATCCTTCAAAATCGTGATGGCCATTTGGGCTGCGGCTGCACCCGGGGCGTACCAGGCAGAAGTACCCATCAGGTTTACCAATTCTCCCCCACCCACTTTGGTTCGCTCCAAAATAGCGTCCAGTTTGTCCTTGCGAATCAATTCTGTCACCGGGATGCCGCTCACGGTGGTGTATCGAGGCAATGGCACCATCGTGTCGCCGTGGCCGCCCATCAGTACGGCTTGAATGTCTTTTGGCGATACGTCGAGGGCTTCAGCCAAAAATGCGCGATAACGGGCCGTATCGAGCACGCCAGCCATGCCGAATACACGCTTATCAGAAAGGCCAGAAGCTTTCCAACAGGCATACGTCATCACGTCAAGCGGGTTGGACACGACGATGATGATGGGGTTTTTGGTGTGTTTCAGGATATTTTCCGTGACCGAGACCACTATTTTGGCATTGGTAGCAATCAAGTCATCGCGGCTCATACCCGGCTTCCTTGGGATACCGGCTGTGATGATCACAATATCGGAACCCGCTGTAAGCGTATAATCGTCGCCGCCAACAACCCGTGTGGAGTAGCCATCAATAGGGGCTTGTTGCCAGATGTCAAGGGCTTTGCCTTTGGCCATGTTGCCCTGAATGTCTATGAGTACGACTTCATTCACAGCGTCTGCGTGTGCCAACACATTCGCGCAAGTTGCGCCCACGTTGCCGGCGCCCACTACAGTTATTTTGCTCATTTCGTTAAGGCTTTTCATCCCGTTCTATGCCGGGATTGTTTTATTTGAAAAAAATTCCTGATAAAATGCGCCGCAAAAGTAGGAAGCGCAGACGGCAAAGCCTAAACCACTTTTCAAATAATTGAGCCCAAATTGACAAAGTGACACAACATAGAATGATTCTTGAATACCGCGTTGGTTTGTACCCTTGCCTGTCCCTTAGAAATTCGGAATCAACACCGTATCCATAGAGACTGCATACCCTGAAAAATTGCCATAACCGCCTTCGATATTGTTAAAAACGGCATCAGGGTCGCTAAAGGGCAAATTGCCGCCTTGGCGGGACAAGGAGAGGTGATAGCGGTAAAATTCTTCAGAAAGGGTTCGCCATTCTATAAAAATTAGCCTCGGGCGCTCCGAGTCGGGATCAAACGGGATACGTGCTACCAGGTAGAGCGTACGGCGATCATCGGCCCAATAGTTTTCGTTAATAAGCACAACGGGCTCAGGGATGTCGTGGAGCAGGGAGAACGTGCGGCCGTCAGTCAGAAAGTTTGTCCGGCTTTCTTCTGTATAAGGGTCCTGAGGATCGAGATACACCTCGGTTTCGTGGGTGAGGTTGAAGGCAAAGTAATGACCGCCTGGGGGCATTTCTGATAGGCGGAGTTCTAAAGGAACACGAAGTTCGCTCTGCCCATCACTCAGTGGCACCACCGATATGTCGCCCGGCCCCAAAACGATTGGATCAAGTTTAACTGCCTCGGGTATTTTACTTGAGGACTGGATGGCTGGATAACCGGACACACGGACGGAAAATGCATATTCTACTCCCGATTGGGCCTTTTGATTTTTGTTGCTTTCCCAATAGGTAATTTCTTCCGTGTCGGTGGTGTCTGGTTGGAAGCGGAACCAGAATTGGCCGTTCACTGAAAGTGTAGCCTCCACCATGGATTGCAAAAAAACAGGATCTCTAACGTCATTTACGAGTTGGCTGAGCGAGATTTTAAGCCGAAAACGCTCGCCCTCGGTAAAGTGACAAACCGCGACCAGTTTGGTTGGCTCCTCAGGCAAGTCAATGATCACCTCCCGTGCACAACGAACCGAAAGCAGGCAAACGAACATAAAAAAAAGGGCGACAGGGCGCATCACAGCGGGGGAATTGATGAAATCGAGCGTAAAGATAGGGAAAGTGGAGGCACATGGTTATCG
>JANMME010000551.1:0-10593 GCA_031373015.1 Saprospiraceae bacterium | reverse complement strand
AATAGGTTCGCCGATTCGAGGCCATGAGATTGGGACGGAGGTCCAACTTTATCTGGTAAACAATTCTGTTGTGATACAAAGCCTCCACCAAGTCATCAAACGAGGTCGAGAGGTATGGGGGAATGATTACTCAAAGTTTATCGCTTGGTTGCACTCACCCATTCGTTCTCTGAATGGGGAAAAACCCATAGATCTTCTAAATTCTACAAAAGGGATTGAAAAAGTGTTAAAAATCATTGGCCGCATCGAACACGGCGTTTATTCTTGATCATTCATGCTGGTTTTTCGAATTGCCTCCTCCGCATTTATCAGCGATTTGAGTGGCATGGGTTCAAAAAATTATGGCGGGCGGTGGAACAGTGTGGGGCGTGCCGTTCTTTATACTTCCCAGAATCTTTCGTTAGCAGCATGGGAAGTATTTGTCAATTTGCCTTCCGACCAACTTCCCAGCAACTTGCGAATGGCTACCATCGAAATTCCAGATACACTTTTGGCCAAAGAAATTTTTGAAATAAATCTGCCGCCCAATTGGTTCGAACAAGTACCCCCAGAAAAACTCGCAAAAATTGGCGACCACTGGCTCGAAAGCTTAGAAACTGCAGTCCTAAAAGTACCCTCCGCTGTGGTTCGCTCTGAGTACAATTTTTTATTGAACCCTGCGCATCCGGAATTTTCGAATATAAAAATCACATCCATCGCTCCTTTTGTTTTCAACCCACGTTCTTTAAAATAGCCACATCATTGATGACTTAATTTCACTTCAAATCACTCATCAAACCATCCAAAATCAACAGATATGCGCAAACTACTCGTCGCACTCGCGCTATTTTTATGCGCTTTTACACAAATCCGCGCCTCAGTCATCTTATTGCCGATGGATGAAAAAGGCCAGCGTAATCACCTGAAAGCTTACGGTATCACCTACTGGATCTTGTCGCAGGGCGCAGAAGCCTGGTGGCTTTTGAATTACCGGGGCGGCAGTTTTGCCTTCGCTTATTCACCGGCTATTGAAAAAGAATGCAAGACCCGCGACGTGAGTTATGAGATCCTCGCAGACGGACAATTTGCCAACCTCCAAAACGAAATCCTCAACCCTGAGGTGAATCAGGACGTGATAAAGCTGGAAAAAGCGCCCAAAATCGCGGTTTATTCCCCCGATAAGGACGAAAAAGGCGAGATGATACAACCCTGGGACGATGCCGTGACCTTGGTGCTCACTTACGCCGAAATACCCTACGATGTCATCTACGATACCGAAGTCCTGCAAGGAAAACTGGCAGAATACGACTGGCTGCACTTGCACCACGAAGATTTTACGGGGATGTTCGGGAAGTTTTACGCCAGCAACAACGGCCAGCCCTGGTACCGGCAGCACGTCCATTTGATGGAAACATTAGCGCGCCAGAACGGCTTTGACAAGGTGAGCGAACTCAAATTGGCCGTTGCCAAAAAAATAAAAGAGTACGTCATCGGAGGCGGGTTTATGTTCGCCATGTGCTCAGCCACAGACACTTACGATATCGCTCTGGCTGCGGAAGGAACGGACATCTGCGCCGCTCCGTTTGACGGGGACGGTATTGACCCGAACTTTCAAGACAAACTCGATTTCTCCAAAACATTTGCTTTCCAGAATTTTCAGGTAATTACGGACCCCAACATTTATGAGCACTCGACCATTGATGCAAGCGAGGTGACGGGCCGCCGCGTGTCGCCGGAACAAGATTATTTCACGCTCTTCGATTTCTCCGCCAAGTGGGATCCTGTGCCAACCATGCTGACCCAATGTCACACCCGCACTGTAAAAGGTTTTATGGGGCAAGCCACGGCGTTTAAAAAGAATTTTATCAAACCCAGTGTTTTGGTGATGGGCGAAAACAAGCCCGCCAACGAAGCCCGCTACGTCCACGACGCCTATGGGAAAGGGTTCTTTACCTTTTATGGTGGCCACGACCCGGAAGACTATCGTCACTATGTAGGTGATCCGCCCACCGATCTTGCGCTGCACCCAAATTCTCCGGGATATCGGTTGATTTTGAATAATATTCTCTTTCCTGCGGCCAAGAAGAAGCACCAGAAGACGTAGGGGTATTTCACGCAGATGTTACACAGATTTTTCACACAGATGCCACGCAGATAGATGCTTCTACGCGGCATCTGCGTAAGAAATCTGCGTAACATCTGCGTGAAATATTACCCCCGCGCTGCCGCCAACTCCCGAATCAATCCCGGGTCATTTTCAATCGCATTCCCCACCACGACCACATCAGCCCCGGCGCGAAAATTGGCGGCGGCTTTTTCGGGTGTTCGAATGCCCCCGCCCACGAGGAGGGGTACGCTGAGCGTACTACTAACAGCTTCGATCATGCTTTCAGAAATAGGTCTTGAGGCGCCTGAGCCTGCTTCCAAATAAATAGTTTTCAAGCCCAACATCTCGCCTGCCAAAGCGGTGCAAACCGCTATATCGTCTTTGCCCGAAGGGATGGGCGAGGTATTGGACATGTATTGCACCGAAGTCTGTACGCCACCGTCTACAAGGATGTAGCCGGTAGAAATAATTTCAAGCGGCGACATTTTGAGATACGGGGCTGCGATAACATGTTGACCGATAAGGAGTTCCGGATTGCGCCCGCTAATGAGCGAAAGAAACAATATGCCATCAGCGCAGTAGCTGAGCTGGAACGAGCTGCCTGGGAAAAGCAGCAGCGGGATTTTGCAGTGCTCCCGGATTTCGGAAAGCAGTGGATCGAGCATGGAATTGACCACGAGGCTGCCGCCGATGAAAAAATAATCCACGTTGCATTCGATAGCCAATTCGAGTGCTTGCCCCATTTTTTTGAGGCGGAGCTTGTCGGGGTCGAATAGGATGGCGAGTCGTTTTTCACCGCGTTGTTTGGCTGCTAGGAGCTCGGGGTAGAGGGCGTGAATCATTTTTGGGGCAGATACAATTTTCTCAAAGCCAGCAAGGCGGCATCTTTGGCTTTGGCGAGGTTTTCGTGCGGCACATCACTGACCTCAAGGGCGATGTTGAGCATGAATTGGCCTTTTCGCACCAGCAGGGTAACGGTGCTGGTACTCCACAGGGCATCATCGCCAAGCCCTGTCACGTCTTCTTCGTAGGTGTTGCGGCGGTCGCGGCGGAGATTTTCGATTTGTAGTTTGGCGTGTTCCTCCGAAGTGTAGTCAAAGAGCTGCACCACTAGACGGTTATGCGGGTTGAGCCAAGCCGCGCCCTCTTTTTCGTTGTTGGTTTCGCGTTCTTTCCAATCGGGCTTGTTCCAGGTTCGGAGGCAAAAAGCCTGATTGGGCAGCGGGCGGGCGTTGAGTGTTGCTTCTTTGCCATTAAAAGCAAATAGGGTTTCCACCTCGGCATCGGAAATGAGCTCGCAGCCGTGGTTTTTCCAGCCTTCGGTTTTGTATTTTGCCCAAAGCGCTATGTCGGCTGCAGAGGGGCCAGACTCTTTTGAAGGTTCCTGCTGGCAAGCCGCCAAAAGCGCAAAAGAGATGAGAAAAAGGGGAACAAAACGATTCATGAATATGTGTTTGGTTGCCAAAGGTCGGGAAAACGGTGTTTTTCAAGGCGTTTAAAAAGGGAAATTGCTTGCAGGAGAAAATTTTTCGCACATTTGCCTGTTCAACCGAACTCAATAAACATCTTTTCACCTACACAAAAATTGTATGGCAGAGAACACCGACACAACCACACCCAAAGGAAAATTCCCCTCCAGTATCCCGTATATCATTGGTAATGAAGCTGCAGAGCGCTTCAACTACTACGGTCTTCGTGCTATCCTCACCACTTTTATGGTAGCGCAGTTCTACAACCACAGTGGCTCAACTGACCCCGCCGTGGTGCAGGTGGCTGAAGCCACGGCCAATGCCAAAACCCACGATTTTGTGGCCATGACGTACCTCCTGCCTATGTTTGGCGGTATGGTGGCCGATTGGTTTTGGGGCAAGTACAAGACCATCCTTTGGCTCTCTATGGTGTATGCCTGCGGTAGCGTTATGGTGGCGCTCTCCGTGGACAGCGAAGTAATGTTTACCACCTCCTTGATGCTCATTGCTTTGGGCGCAGGCGGTATCAAGCCTTGTGTGTCGGCCAACGTGGGCGACCAGTTTGATTCCTCCAATTCGCACATGATTTCCAAAGCGTTTGATGCTTTTTATTTCTCCATCAATGCTGGTTCGGTGCTTTCCATCCTGCTCATACCGTATTTGAAATCGCATTACGGCCCCATGGTCGCCTTCGGCGTTCCCGCCATCGCTATGGCTGTGGCTGTCTTTTTCTTTTGGGCTGGCCGCAACAAATACCGCAGGATTCCGCCACCAAAATACGACCCCAACAAAATGGTCATTCTGGCTACGGCTTTCTTTTCTTTGGTGGCAAGCTACATCTATTTTGATAAAATTCAACACGCAGGTATTGGGCCGGTATTGGGCGCATGGCTGGTATTGGTGCTTGCGTTGGCCTTCATTTTTAAAAAACAATGGTTTGCCAAGCCCGGCAACTTTGTAGGCATCAACCTTTACGCGCTCACCAATGGCGGCTTTGCGGCGGCAGCCAAAGAGTATGGCGATGAAACGGTGGCTGGCATTCGCGCTGTTTGGCGGGTATTGTCGGTGTTTGCATTTATCCCTGTATTCTGGGCCTTGTGGGACCAAAGCCAGTCTGAATGGGTGGTGCAAGCCACTAAGATGGATTTGAACTGGCTGGGCATCAAGTGGGAGGCCGAACAGATTTCGTTTGTGAATGCGGCGTTCATCCTGATGTTCATCCCCTTGTTTTCCTTGGTTCTTTACCCGTTTTTTAACAAGATTGGCCTTAAGGTCACCCCGCTCCGCAAAATGGGCGTTGGTTTTGTCCTCACGGCACTGTCGTTCGTGATCATCGCCATCATCCAAAGCTGGATTGATGCGGGCCAAACGCCCAACATCAGCTGGCAAATTTTGGCCTTCGTGGTACTGACTGCAGGCGAGGTGCTCATTTCCATCACGGGCCTCGAGTATGCCTACACGCAGTCGCCACCAACCATGAAATCAACCATCATGGCTTGTTTCCTGCTCACGGTGACCTGTGGCAACGTGATCGTTTCGATTATCCAGAACAACATCAAGAATGGCGGCTTCTTCGCGCAGTTTCACGGCCAGGGCTTTTTCTGGTTGTTCACCGGCATCTGTTTTGCAACAGCGCTGTTGTTTATGCTCGTGTCGCCGCGCATTAAAGAGCGGTCGTATATTGTCGGGGAATAATCTCTGCGCTCGTCTGACGACTCAAAGTCGTCTGAGGAGTTAGTCGCAAGGTCACTTCCTTATTCCTCTGACGACTTGGAGTCGTCAGAGGAATACCAAACACCCCGCTTGCGCCAGCCGCTTGCGGGGTGTTTTTTATTAGCAAATCAACCAATCACCCACCATGATCCGCATCATTGACTGGCAACCCGTCTACCAAGACGCCTGGAAAAACCTCAACATCGCCTGGATTTCAAAGGACTACGAGCTTGAGCAGGTGGATATTGACACGCTCGATTTCCCAGAAAAATATTTTATCAACGGCGGTGGCGCAGTGCTCCTCGCACAGCGCGAAGAAGACAGCGAAATCGTGGGCACCGTCGCGCTCCAGCCTTTTGGCAACGGGGTGCTCGAGCTCGCAAAAATGACCGTGGTGGAAAGTGCGCGCGGACTGAAAATCGGCGAATTGCTGGGCGTTGCCGCCTTGGAACGGGCTCGTCAATTGGGCGCAAAGCAGGTGTTCCTTCTTTCCAACACGAAGGCTTACCAAGCCATCAATTTGTATTTCAAACTGGGCTTCCGATGTGTGGCGCTTGAAAACACGGATTTCAAGCGGGCAAATATTCAGATGGAGATTCTTTTTTGAAATTTTACCCGACAAATTGAAAATCAAATTTTCAATTTGTCGGGTAAAAAATTTTAAAAATGATAGAACGCCTCATCACCCCACACATTTTGGAGGACCTGAAGCCACCGTTCAAATATGTGATTACTCTGGCAGGCGAAGCGTGGACGCGCTCTGACGGTGTTCGGATTTGTTCCCTTCCAGAATTCTTGGAAAATGATTTGGTAGAAATGTGCAAGTAGTCAGAAGCGCCACTTTTAAAATTGTGTCACTTCTGCGCGCGCCCTCCAAAATGATAACTCAGATACAAAAGCCGCCAAAGACTGGCCTCCATCTCAAAAAGAGTTCCCTTGTCGGTGCGCACAATCGCTCCATTTTGCAGGAGATTAGAGTTTGAAAATTCCATTCCTGCGGAGACATTTGCTTCCAAACCGATGCTGAATCGGGACAAGAAAAAGTATTGAACCCCAGCCAAAATGGAGGATTCTACGACATTGCCTTTCTTTTCCTGCTCATATTGCTCGGTTTTAAAGATCATGCCATTTACCATATCTGTACGCTGGCTTTCACCCGATGAATTCCAATATTGATAGCCCAAATCAGCGCCAACATAGAACTTGACATTCTTTCTAAGCCCTTGAAGTTCTATCCCTGTGCTTAAGGAACTATACTTTGTACGGCCTGAACCTTCTATCAAATATGTAGTATCACTCCCCAGCCCAGCAGCGGAATAACTATATGCATCCTCAGAACAACCGAGCAACAAGCGCAACGCAAATCGTTTTCGTCGCTCAATGTCGGCTGTATTGCCAAGGCCGTGTTTATACAATAAACTTAGGCCGGGCTCTGCTCTGACAAATGGCGCAAAATCTACCCCGATTTCATTCGAATAACGGAACGGTCGGCTTGTCTGCGAAAAGCCATTCTGACAAAAAAGGAAAAGAAAAGCCAATGAGAATACTACCCTTGGCAAAAAAAGAAGGCGAAGCATCGTTTTTGTTTTGAAGGTGAGCCACAAATGGTATTGTGTGGCAAACGTACCATTTCAGTTACCTTTTTTCCCCGTTCAGCAACTATTTATTCGATAATAACTCGCTTCCGGGCGTAACTTCACCAACATAACTGGCTGACGATGAACACAAAAACACAATTGCTCCTACTTGCCCCCATTTTTCTAATTTGCAGCATGGGGGCCCTAAGCTTGCCAAAGCCTACGGGTCCCTATCGCTGCGAAAACGGAAAGGTCACGTTTAATTCAGAAGCGACGCTCGAAACCATTCAGGCCCGCAGCAAAAAACTCCGGGGTGTGATTGATCCCTCAAACAACGCATTTGCCTGGTCGGTGGAGACGACTTCTTTCAACGGTTTCAACAACCCCCTGCAACGTGAGCATTTCAACGAAAACTACATGGAAAGCAGCAAATATCCGAAGATCAGTTTTTCCGGAAAAATCATTGAAAAGATTGATTTTCAAACAGATGGAAAATATACCATTCGGGCAAAAGGCAAACTCATTGCACATGGGGTGGAACAGGAGCGCATCATCCGCAGCGAACTGGAAGTGTCGGGCAAAAAACTCCGCATTCGATCCCAATTCACGGTGCTTTTAACAGATCACAACATCAGTATTCCCCACATCGTCTACCAGAAAATTGCCGAAGAAGTTTCAGTGAGTATTGAAGCGGAGTTGGAGGCCGAAGGCAATTGAGTGAAATCGTTGATGAGGGTTTATTGGGTTGATAAAGGTTGATTTTTCCAATGGCCAAAAATCAACGCGCTTAGGAACGCGGTTGAAACAAAGGTACAATTTTGAACCGATTTTTCCACATATTCATACTCGTTGTTTGCAGCCTCGCACTGGATGCACAGACTCCCGTGTTCCGCCCACAAGCTTTGAAAACACTGGGCGGCGCGAAGATGACCGTGGCGATGCAAGACAGCCACGGTTGGCTCTGGTGTGGCGCACACAAAGGGCTTTTCCGTTTTGATGGACTTACTTTCCAATCCATCGGCTTGGCAGACACATTCGCCAAGGCCAGTGTTACAGCGCTTTTTGAATCAAAAGGGCTGATATGGGCTGGTTTTAGCAATGGTGCGATAGGCCATGTGCCGATAGCTGGCAATTTCCCTCCTGCCCTCACTGGGGATGCCGATGCAGAAAAAAAGTATGCTCCCCATCTCTCTCTTTGGCAAATTGAAGAGGGATTGCCCAAACAGAAAATTACGGCTTTTGCGGAAGATAAATCCGGCGGGTGCTGGTTTGGCACTTACGGTGAGGGGCTGTATGTTTGGAAAAACAACCGGCTTTACCAGTTCAATGCCGACGACGATGGGTTGGCGAGCAACGATGTTTACGCTCTGGCCACAGATACCCTAGGGCGCATCTGGGCGGCGACCGATGCCGGTATCAGCCTCTGTGCCATGCCCGAAATGGGCAAAAAGCAAGTGCAAAACCTCGGCATTGCAGAAGGGCTTCCCGACGAAATTGTGACGGCTTTGCTGGCGGACAAACAGGGCAATATCTGGGCTGGAACACAAGAAAAAGGCATCCTCCGATTTGATGCAACCACGCTTCGCCCAACGTTTCAGACCCAAAACTGGGCCTTTGGAGAAGTGACTTGTTTGGCTGTTTTTGGCAGCCGGGAGCTGTGGGTCGGCACCGGTCGGGACGGGCTGGTGCGTGTTGATATAGCCACTGGCGAGGCACAGCCTTTGCCAGTGGCTCATGCGCTACGCCACATAAAGGCGTATTCGCTTTGCAAAGACCGCGAAGGATTGCTGTGGGCAGTGCTGGATAAGGGGGCACTGTATTCTGCCAATGTCCGTTTTGGTTTTTGGCAGCCGGGCTTTTCCAACATTCAAGCATTGCTCTCCGACCGCCGAGGGCGTTTCTGGGCGGGTTGCCAGGAAGGGCTTTTTGTAGGCCGGAACGCTGTTCCGGCAAAAGCCTATTCCCTGGAACGGAGTTCCGGGGTACTTAACTTCAAAAAAGTATTGCCCCAAAACGTCATCTCGCTTTGGGAGTCGCCCAGCGGCGAGATATGGGCGGGCACTTTTGGGAATGGCGTGTTTGTGCTCGATCAGCAAGGGCGTGTATTGCGCCAATTTTCGGAACGCCATGGGCTGGCCAATGGCAGCGTGCTCAGTATCGGCGGCGACGGACAGAAGGTCTGGTTGGCCACGCTGGGAGGGGTTTCTGCCATGAATACTGATGGAGGTGGAAAACTTCAGGTGCAGTCTGAATTGGGTACCAGTTACGTCTACAAAGTGTTTGCCGACAGTCACGGACGCGTGTGGTTTGGCACGGATGGCAAGGGCTTGGCCCTGAGGGAAAACGGCTCCCTGCGGTTCTTCACAGAGGCCAATGGAATAGTATTAAAAACGGTTTACAGCATTGCTGAAGACAAGCAGGGAAGGATCTGGTTTAGCACTGACCGTGAAGGGCTTTTTTGTTTTGACAACGGTGTTTTTCAACGATTTACAACAAAAAATGGATTGCACAGCCAAAGCATCACGGGGCTTGCTGCCGATGGCAAAGGCCTTATCGTGATCGGTTATGAGGATGGTTTTGATCTCTTGAACCCGGAGCGCGTAAACCACCTGATGTTTTGTGATGCGAGTATTGGAGCGCCCAACACCGGGGTGAACCTTAACGCACTTTGCCAGGACGGGCTGGGCAATGTTTGGCTTGGCGGGAAGGAGGGCATTGTTCGCTCGGCAGCCTTTGACGAATCCTTTGTGGACGACCCACAACCTGGCATCACAGCCGTGTCGGTCTTGCTGAAATCGGTTGATTTTCTGACCAGCAGCACTTTTTCGTACAGTGACAATTACTTCATTTTCAATTTTGCAGGGCTGTGGTTCACCAACCCTGAATCCGTTAGTTACCGCTACAAATTGGAGGGTTTTGATCCCGATTGGAAAGTCTCGAAAGATCATTTGGCTTCTTACCCCAGCTTGCCGCCGGGCCATTATACTTTCCGGGTACAGACAACCGAGCATGGCAATTTCGAGAACGTGCCGGAGACTTCGTGGTCGTTCGTCATTAAGTCGCCTTATTGGGAGCAATGGTGGTTCATAATGATGTGTTTGGCTTCGGGAACAGCTTTGATTTTATTTTTTGTACGCAACCGGGAAGCAAGGTTGAAACGCGAGGCACAATTGAAAAGAGAAAGGGTGGAATCACAGTTTGAGGCTTTAAAAAGCCAGATAAACCCGCATTTTTTGTTCAACAGTTTTAATACCCTTATCACGATTATAGAAGAAAACCCACGGGTAGCCGTGGAGTATGTGGAGCACCTTTCAGATTTTTACCGAAATATCATCGTGTATCAAGAACGCGATTTTATCAGTTTGCAAGAAGAAATGGAATTGGTTAGGAGTTTTAGTTTCTTGCTCCAAAAACGCTACGAAGAAGGCTTTCGGCTCGTGTCGCGCCTCAACGGGCAAACTGGCCAGGTGATGCCGCTTGTTTTGCAAATGTTGGTGGAAAATGCGGTAAAGCACAACGTCATTACCGCTTCAAAACCACTTACGGTGGAAATTTTTGCTGAAAACGACGGTTACGTCACGGTTCGCAACAACATCCAGAAAAAGATCAGGCCAGAAGCGAGTACACGTTTCGGGCTGCAAAGCCTGATAAACCGCTATCAACTTTTAGGAGAACGCCCTGTCGTCGTGGAAGACGATGGAGCGTTTTTTACAGTCAAAGTACCTATTTGAGACTGTTGACTGTTGAC
>JANMME010000513.1:0-4406 GCA_031373015.1 Saprospiraceae bacterium | reverse complement strand
TGGCAAGGTCTTGCAAATCTATATTCAATAAGTTGTTGCCTTTTAGGCAGTTATAGCGATCCTGCAACACAACTTGGCCTGTCATATCGGTAATGAAATAATCTAAAGGCACCTCTGACTGAGCAGTGAACTGCACCATGAAGAAATCGGATGTAGGGTTCGGGCCAGTTCTGATATCATAGAGATCGGAAGCAGGTGCCTTTGATGTTGCAAATTCGTCTGAATCTATTCTCTCGCTGCCGCCATCATTGGTAAATGGCGGTGGTTGGCACCCGGTAATGACCACATCATCAATATAAACCTGATCGTCGTCGGCAGAAGCGTCGGCGCGGAAGCGGAAACGGGTATTTGCGGTGAATGGCCCTGGAATCGTGACGGTCGCATTTTTTCTGAAACCATTGTTAAATTCAACGCCGGCGTTGAAATCACCCACCGTAGTATAGGTCGAACCGCCATTGGTAGAAACCTGAAGCCAAAAATCTTCATTTGCTTCAAAACTTGTGGTGATGTAAGAAAAATTCACCTTCATTTCAGTGTAATTTGTACAGTTTTGAGACGTCGTTGTCATCACAGAGCTCGTCGTGTTGTCCCGCAATTGGATGCTGTACGGGACAGAATTGGCAAAGGCTGCATTGTTGATGCGGGCGCAGTCAGTGCCTCCATCGGTCCATATACCCCACGACGTTTCAAAGTTCTGAGTGTTGTGCGTAACATAAGTGCAGGCGGGAGTCAGTGTCAAGGCTGCATTGACCGTGCTCAAAACGCCATTGGAGATCGAAATGGATTGTGTATAAGGGTCATACCCGGTCTTCGTAACTTTAAAAGTATAGTTGCCGCTTTGCAGCTGCCCCATTTTATAATTGCCAGATGCGTTGCTGTTATCGGTGGTAGTAGTGGTGAGAAGTTCCACCAAAGCACCATTAATGGGGTTTCCGGTGATCAAATCCGTTATTTTTCCTTCGATATAACACCCACGCTGATAGGTAGGGGTAAGCACCCACATCTCTCCGTCATTGTTGCTTGTGCCGTTGATATTGGACACCAGGATATTGCCGGAAGGCAGGAAGGGATACACGCCCCATGCGCCGTTAAATCCGGTACCGGTATTGGTATAGGTATCATAGTTTCCTACCTTAACCAAATTGGCAGGCCGGTTTACATCCACAATGGCAAAGCCATCTATGTACCAGGAAGTGATGGCATAGCCGTCTCTGATATATGTGTTGTGCACGATGGAGTTGGAGTTCGGGTTTTCGATCTGATCCAAAAGCACGATGTCATCCAAATTGCTGATATCATAAGCGGCAAGCGGGGCATTGGCCTTTTCATCAGTCGTGAAAAGCGTATTTCCATAACGCCAGGTATTGTGCGAAAATAACAAAGGTGTAGAAATGGGCAAAGCCAAAGTGACCCCAATCTGATTGAGCGGGTCTGATTTGTTGGTCATATCCACGATAGACACCTGTCCGGCATAGATATGTGCGGCGTACATGGTATCGTTGTTTACATAGCCGTCGTGTGCATAGCCAATGGGGTTGTAATAGCCTTTATAGACAGGGGCCGTAGGGTCTTGGTTCAGGTCAAAAACACAAGCTCGACCGCCCACAAGGTTGGAACCATACAGATAAAGAAAGCCTTTGGCTTCGTCCACCTGCAAGGCATGAATGGTACTTAGGACTGCTGGAGTAGTGCCGCCGCCTGTGTAGGTAACAACGGGCAAAGAAGGACTTGGAAGCGGTGACAAATCCACGATCTGAAGTCCGCCGCCGCCCTCTGTGGCGACGTACGCATAGTGTTGGTACGTTTTGATTTCACGCCATTGGCTGGCAGGGCCCGAAATCTGAACAATCTGGACTGGCGCCGCCGGATTGGTAACATCCGTGACGATCAGGCCATTTTTGGCACCTACCAGGGCATATTCACTGCCTCCGGCAGCATACCCCCAAATGTTGGAGAGGGTTTGAGCCGTGTAGGTTGTTTTGGATTGAAAGGTGACGTTTACGTTTTGGGCGAAAATGGTGCCTGAAAAAAGGCAACAGAAGGTAAAAACAAGTGAGCGCATATATTTAAAATTTAAAACATGAGGGCCAAAGAAACAAAATAATTTGTAGCATTACATTTTTTTGTGCTTCGTGATTTGGGGAGATGAATTATGAATCAGCTCAAATCTTCACCAATTTCAGCGCAGCGCCGCCACCATTTTCAGTCGCAATCCGCACTACATAATTGCCCGAAGGCAAGTTTTGGAGGTCAATATCCAGCAGGTTTTCCCCTTCTAAAAGATTGACCGAACGCGTCATCAGCGTTTCACCCAACAGGTTGTGGACACTGATAACGGCACCAGATGCAGATTTTGCCTTGAGCGTCAATTGTGCAAAATCGGCCGTTGGGTTGGGCGATATTTTCACCTCAAAAGTTTGCTTCTCAATATCGTCTGTGCCGACATTAAGGCTACGAATACCGTTGGCGTACCACACCCCCCAGTAGTGCGATGCCACGATCTGGCTGCTGCCGCCTTGTGGCTGTATCTTGTTGGGATTCAAACCTTGCAGGCGAAGGTCGTAGCCTGCAGCATCAGGTTTTTCGTACATCAGTTTGTTGTCGAGGCGGTTGTAGTTTGGCCAACCCCAATCGCCATTGTCCGTCACGATCTCATCATAATCACCGGTTTCAGAGTTTGCGCCCAAAATGTCGTAACGCAAGGTGCTGATCTCGTTAACCAGGTCGAAGGCAATGACATAAGGTGAGTTCTTGGCAAAAGTTGGGTTGGCAACGCTCACTTTTTCTGGCAGGCCGGTAAAGAGTTTGCTGATAAATGCATTACCGCCATCGGTGAATTGATCGTTCTCCCAAAACTGCACAAAACCGATGTCCCAGTACCCGACTCCATCCAGATCGTTGTAGGAATCGTACATCAGGTATTGACCAGAATAATCGAATTCCATCACATCGGCTTTTACTACATCGCTCGTGATTTGCCCTTGTGAGTAGGTTGGGTTGTAGAGGTAAAAGGTCTCGAACTCTCCGATTGGGCTGGCCAAATCATAGATATAAATGCGCGGCTCCTCAAATTCCTGAAGCAGGGACACAAATCGCCCGTCCTTTGAAATAGCAACGCTACGCCAGGGTCCAGGATCCAAGTCCGTAACTGTAAACTGGCTTAGTGCATAATTGAATTCAACGGCCATAAGGTGCTTGGCATCGTTTATGAAGACTAGGCTCACGCCATTGTCTGTAACACTTGGGCGACTAAATACCCCGTCTGAATAAAGCACAGCAAGTACTTGCCCTGTTCCATTCGTTAAATCGAGGTTTTTGCCATCATCGCTGGTACAAACAATGAAATCTAACCCTGGGTTGGGGCTCAATTGGCCGAGATAGTTGCCCGTTGGCGTATTGCTCCCGATACCTACTTGTGTGAAAGCATCCGCAGCGGCATTTGCCACCGTGGCGCCGTAGAGATCGGTCGCCGCTTTAATGACGGCAATCCGGCAGTCAATAAACTTGCTGGACTTTACCATATAATCACGCAATGCCTTATAATACACTTGTTCGGCTTTAGCTGTACCCACTACGGCATTGCTGGCAAAAAGGTAAAAAGCGCGGTTGGTAATGCCAGAGTTGATGTGTACCCCGCCATTGTCCTGGCTGCCGGTGTATTGTTCATTGGTGTGGTTGGGTTGCCAGAAACCACTGTTCGTCGGCTGCCCGTTGTGCGGATTCGAAAGATCGCGCAAGGCAGTGGGAAGGCCGCCGCCGCTCTGCATTACGTCTTCCCCGATTTTCCAATCGTTTGCATCACCATCAATCATCTGACCAAAAACATCGGCAAACGATTCGTTGAGCGCGCCGCTTTCGCCCTGATACAAGAGGTTGGCTGTTTTTTCAATCACTCCGTGCGTCATCTCGTGCCCACCTACGTCGAGGCCGCGGGCTAAGGGTTTGAAGGTGCTACCACCGTTGCCGTAGAACATGGCTTGACCATTCCAAAAAGCATTTTCCATAGAAGTGCCATCAGATTCGGACACGTTCACGATGCTAATTACATTGCCTTTTTCTCCATCAATGGACTCACGACCAAACTTTGATTTGTAATAATCGAAGCTTTTACCGGCGTTGTAATGCGCACTGACTGCCTTGGCATTATTGAATGTAGTATTAGCCGATGCAACAAGAGGAGCATTAAAGTTCTGGTTTTCAGGCGATGAATTAAGCGCATCATACGTCACGATTACCCCGACCGGGTCGCTAGGCATATTGGAAGATCCAGCGTTAAACATGGATTTACTCGCGTCTTCCATTGCTACTCCCTGACCCGTTACTTGCCAGCCACCGAGGGTAAAGCTGCGGTTCACGCCGAGGAGGTCGGTGCCGGTGATGGTGATGGGGCCGTCTACAATGTCTGA
>JANMME010000467.1:0-5758 GCA_031373015.1 Saprospiraceae bacterium | reverse complement strand
TTACAGATTAACCGATGGAGCGGGTGGGCGAGCATCTGGGAAAGTTATCTTGTCGGCTCACTGAACTACCCATTTTGCTATACCCAGCCATTTTCCGCCCAGACTAAATTCAATCCAATAAACCCCGGAAGGAATTGTTGGGTTTTTGACACTCAAGCGATTGTCTTGCAAAACACCAGCATCCAAGGTCTTTCCAGTAGGCTCGATCAAACGCCAGTTTGCGCCATTGGGCAAGTCTTTGCTCAGGCTTAATTCGACAGGTGCTTGCGTAGGATTGGGGGATACTGCGATGGTGCTTTGTCTGGAAAGCAACACCTCATGCACCGCAGAGGGATTTGGCACAAAACCAAGTTTGTGTTGGGCAGTATTGGTGATGACAGGCGGATTGAAGTCGAAATAAATGGCGGCAGTGTTATGGATTTCTGTGCCGAGGTTCAGATTTGGCTTTTGATTGACTTGGAATCTTACAAACCCGTGCGATGCGGCTTCGTTTTTGAAACTGTCCACCAATTTGATGTCTTTGAACCTAAATACCAGCACATTGCCATCTATAATTTCAAAATCATAAGCCGCACTTGCTACTCCGGGTCGTACGCTTTCCACCTTTAAGAACTGAGTAAGCGTGTCGCGTACCACAATATTAAAGGCAGTGTCTGTCCCTGTATTTTGGAAGCGGATAATGTATTCCAAAGGCGTGTTAGGCAGGATCAAGTGCTCATTGGTGGCGCCAAGCGGGAAGCCTTGTTTATCGTTTGGATCATAAGAGCCGATCACTTCCTGGCACTCAATATCAACAGCCTCACTTGGGTCATATACGGAAAATTGGAGTGCAAACCCAGTATCGAAAGATCCTAAAATGTTGCAAGCCTCCAGTGTGGCAGCGGGGTTGGCCGGGAAAGGGTGATTGGGCTCCTGGGTAGCCTCTACGCGCCAAGTAGCGCCATCGCCGGGCAAATCAATCAACTGAGTCTGGCCAGGGGCAAGTTGGAATTGGCCATTTTGATGTAACACGCCATTCCGAAGGACAACAAAATCTGCCGATTTCGACATGGCAGCCGTTCCAGTGTTTTGAAGCACAAATTGTGGATTGTCTCCGTTGTTGCAAATTCCTGTGACTGAAACGTTTGCACCACTCCAATTTTGACTTGGGAGAATACAGAAAGTGTCCGGGTATGCATGCGCGGAAAAGCAGAGCGTTTGGCCTATGACGACATTATCGCAGGAAACGATGGACGAAAACTTGAAATAGGCACATTCCTCGATGTCCAAAGTGCCCAAATCAAAACGATAATCCCCGTTGGCATCAAGAGAGAATGGAAGGCTTGCATTTTGAATAGGCTCAAATCCTGGTGAATCCAAATGAATGGTCACAAAGGCATCTTCTGCCGCCATGCTGCCGTAGTTGCAAACCTCCACATTGAACCAGTTTTCAAAGCAGCGCCTTAATAAAGGGGTTCCAATGTTTACGCTTAGCTGCGGGCAAATCAAACTGGCCTTGGCAGTAAAATTTATAGTTGCTGTGTCGCCGGTTCCACTAATATCAACCGTTGTAACGGAGGGGGAACATAATTGCCATAAGTTATTGTAGGGCGTTGCTGTAATGGAATAAGGAGAGTTGATAGAATCTGCATACAGATCAAAAGTTCCATCTGAGCGGGTGCGAACGGAGTAGGTCTGATTGGTACCCTCAGCCGTTACGAGCCAATTTCTCAAACCTGGCTCATTGGTATCAGGGATACAATCAGCATTTAAATCGCCCGTTATTTTTCCGGTTATTTTACCAAAATGATAGGGGCCGGCCGTAAATCCGACCACTACATTTTCTCCTTGAAGTACTGCCGCCATTAAGGCATCGCCTAAAGGTTTTGTGACCATAATTACCGGAATGTTTACGAAACTTCCAGATGCACCGGGCGCCATTGAAATGAATGAATCTTCAAAATTATAGATAATTACACCGACAGCGCCTTGCTGTTGCGCATTAAGGGCTTTGAGTCCGAACTCACATTCACCCCTCGATATTAGCACGATTTTACCTGAAAAATCGTGGAGTGTAGGCCCACAAAATAATGAAGAGCCAAACTGATCGGGTTCGGCCAGTGCCAAGTCGGCCACTACATCCCCATTCTGAAGGCCTGAACCAAAATTTGCTAAGCCGTATTGGGAAAGGGCAGATTCATACTGTTGAGTCAAATACCCTGGAGAAATAACGCTGAAATAAGGTATGGTCAGGCTGTCTGGGGTTTGAGCCCAGGTTTGAACACTGTTGGCTAAGACCAATGAAATAGCGAATAGGAGTTTTATAGAAGTATTCATAGTTGAAAAATTTCCTGAAAGATACATCCCGAATCATAAAATGCTGCTTTGCTTAATAAAATTGGATAAAAAAACACCCCGCCAGCAAATCTGCTGACGGGGCGTTTGGTTCATGAATACTGAAAAACCTATCAACTCTCCAAAGCCGCCGCGCCGCTCACAATCTCACCGAGTTCGGTGGTGATGGCTTCTTGTCGCTTCTTGTTGTAGAATATTTTGAGTGCTTTGAGCAGTTCTTCCGCATTTTCCGTTGCTTTGTCCATGGCCGTCATACGCGAGCCGTGCTCTGAGGCTTGGGTATCCAAGACTGCTTTGTGGAAGGACAATTGGAGTATGCTGGGTACCATGGTTTCCAACAGTTGCTCTTGGTCTGGCTCAAAAATGTAGTTCGATTTTTTGGCTTTCTCGCCCGCTGGAACTTCCATTTTGGGTACCGGCAACCATTGTTCTGCTGTGGGGAAAACCGTTGCAGCGTTTTTGAAACGGCTGTAAACCAATTCTATCGCATCGTATTTCCCGGTTGAAAACTCATCCATCCGTCCTCGCGCAACAGCGCTCACATTTTCATACGCCACGTTTTCGTAAACAGGAATAAAGTCCGTGATAAACGTTATGTCGCGGAAACGACGGCGGAAATAGTCATATCCTTTTTTGCCAATGAATAGCATGGAGACATTGCCGTTGCTGCGCTGCTTTCCGTATTTCTCCGTGATAAGTGCGGTGGCTTCCTTGCAAATGTTTGTGTTGAAGGCGCCACAAAGACCCCGATTGGAGGTCACAACTACCACCAATACATTCTTTACCTCCCTGGCTTTGCCATAACTGGTATCTCCGCCGCCATCAAGGTTGGAGAGGATGTTCGACAGCATTCGGTTCAGGCGATTAGCGTATGGACGCAGCTGCACAATGGCATTTTGCGCCTTCCGCAACTTCGCAGCCGACACCATTTTCATGGCCTTCGTGATTTGCTGCGTATTGATAACCGACTTGATCCGTTCGCGTACTTCTTTTAAACCGCCAGCCATTTTTATGAAGTGATGAAGTTATAAAGTGATGAAGCGATATTATAGAGTGATGAAGTGATGGGGTGATGAAGTGATTTGAGTCGCTGTTGGGCCTAAATCACTTCATCACTTTATCACTTTATCACTTCATTTGTAACCGCCTGCCAGGTCAGCCGCCAATGCTTTCATTTTGGTGAGGCTGGCATCTTCGAGTTTGCCTTTGCGGAATTCTTCGAGCACGTCTGGAAGTTTACTTTCCATGCGCTCAAGGAACAGGTGCTCGAATTCTTGTACTTTTTCGAGCGGCACGTCACGGAGTAGGTTGTTGGTGCCGAGATAAATGATAGCAACCTGTTTTTCCACCGAAACGGGGCTGTATTGTGGCTGCTTCAAGATTTCCACGTTGCGCGCGCCTTTTGCCAAAACGGCTTGGGTAGTCACGTCAAGGTCGGAACCGAACTTCGAGAAGGCTTCCAATTCGCGGTATTGCGCCTGGTCGAGTTTCAGCGTACCAGCGATCTTTTTCATGGACTTGATCTGGGCGTTACCACCCACACGACTTACCGAGATACCCACGTTGATGGCGGGACGAACACCGGCGTTGAACAAGTTGGATTCCAGGAAGATCTGTCCGTCAGTGATCGAAATCACGTTCGTAGGAATGTAAGCCGAAACGTCGCCTGCTTGTGTTTCAATGATCGGCAATGCAGTAAGCGAACCACCGCCTTTTACCAATCCTGCTTTCACGAGGCTGGGGGGAAGGTCGTTCATGTCTTTTACCACCTCGGCGCTGGCGATCACTTTTGCAGCGCGCTCTAGCAAGCGGCTGTGCAGGTAGAATACGTCGCCGGGGTAAGCCTCACGACCTGGTGGACGACGGAGCAGGAGCGATACCTCACGATAAGCAACGGCCTGTTTGGAAAGGTCATCGTAAATGATAAGGGCTGGACGGCCTGTGTCGCGGAAAAACTCGCCGATACAAGCGCCTGCGAACGGCGCGTAGAACTGCAACGGTGCCGGGTCAGATGCCGATGCACACACAATGCAGGTGTATGCCATGGCACCGTATTCTTCGAGCGTGTGTGCCACGGTGGCTACGGTCGAAGCCTTTTGGCCGCAAGCGACGTAGATGCAGAACACCGGTTCGCCACGGTCGTAAAATTCTTTCTGGTTGAGGATGGTATCAATGGCGATGGCCGTTTTGCCCGTCTGGCGGTCGCCAATGATCAACTCACGTTGGCCACGGCCGATCGGAATCATGGCGTCAATGGCTTTGATACCTGTTTGAAGCGGCTCGTTAACGGGTTGACGGAAAATAACACCCGGGGCTTTGCGCTCCAGCGGCATATCATATTTCGCACCCGTGATGGGACCTTTGCCGTCAATAGGCTGACCAAGCGGGTTCACCACACGACCCAAAAAGCCTTCGCCAACTTCGATCGAGGCGATTTGGCCCGTGCGCTTTACTGAAGATCCTTCGCGGATACCCGTGGGAGAGCCCATAAGTACGACACCTACGTTGTCTTCCTCAAGGTTAAGCACGATAGCGCGAGTGCCGTTTTCAAATTCGACCAGCTCGCCGGACTGTGCGCGGTTCAGGCCGTAAACACGGGCGATACCGTCGCCCACTTGCAGCACACTGCCTACTTCTTCAAGGTTCGTTTCGGCCCCGAAGCCCGACAGTTGCTGTTTCAATATCGCGGAGATTTCTTCCGGTCTGACGTCTGCCATGATTCTTATAAAGTGATGAGGTGATGAAGTGATGAAGTGATATGCGAGAAGCAACGAAGTAAATCACTTCATCACTTTATCGCTTTATCACTTCATTAATACTCCTTGATATACAGGTTCTTATTAAACTCCGATTTCAGTTCGGCCAATTTGTTGGCGACTGAAGCATCGTAGCGTTTGTTGTCGAATTCGAGCACAAAACCGCCTATTAGGTCAGGATCAATGCTGCTTTCTATTTCGAGATTTGGGTTGGTAATGCCACTTTTAAGCAGGCGCGATTTGAGGTCGGCCAGCACACTTTCGCTCAACGGTGCAGCAGAAATAACCTTCACCGTCGTGATTTTTTGCAAGGTCTTGTACTGCGCCACAAACTCGGCAGCGATTTCGGGCAAATAACCTTCGCGACCTTTATTGACAAGCAACGTAAGGTAGGCCATCGTCAGGCCGTCCATTTGCTTGCCGAAAAGCGCATTCAAAGCTGCATTTTTTCTGTCTGCGCTGATGATGGGGCTTTTCAGCATGAGCTGTAGGTCGCGGTTGGTTGCAGCGATGGCCAAGGCCTGCACGTCGGTGCTCACCTGGGCGAGTTTGCCTTGCTCTACAGCAAGTTCAATCAGCGACTTGGCGTAACGGGTGGCGATGCGAGTGACGGACATTTTTTATGGTTGAGGGTTGAGGGTTGAGAAGTTGAGTCTAAACATGCTCAA
>JANMME010000461.1:0-2650 GCA_031373015.1 Saprospiraceae bacterium | reverse complement strand
GACCCCCGACTTTTATTCCCGCTGGGAGCAGGCCCATTCCAGTGCCGAGGTGATTTCGGTTTTTTCGGAAAAAGAGTTGAAGACCTCGAAGGTTTTCAAAACCTCCGAGCTCTCCAATACCTCCTTCCATTTCAAAGCCAGCGATGTGCCAGACTTTGCCTTCGCCACCAGCGACCATTACAACTGGGACGCAAATTCCGTAGTGGTGGATGACAAAACGGGGCGCCGCACATTTGTGAGCGCAGCATACAATACGGCTTCCACCGACTACCCCCAGGTAGCAAAAATTGCTGCCACTGGTATCCGTGCCATGAGCACTTATTTGCCGGGCTACCCTTTCCCATACCCAGCCATGACCGTTTTCAACGGCGACGACGGCATGGAATACCCTATGATGTGCAATGATGTGAGCACAGCGCCCCGTTCACCCTTGGGCTTGACGGTTCATGAAATAAGTCACACCTATTTCCCCTTTATGATGGGGATCAATGAGCAAGACCATGCCTGGATGGACGAGGGTTGGGCTGCGTTCTTCGACTATCTGCTATCTGATTCGCTTTCCAATCACACAGAAGGGGGCGTCCGCGACTACTCCAGCATTGCGGGTACAGAAAACGACGTGCCACCTATGGTGCGGGCACGCAACTTGGGCACGGCTTATCGCAACGCTTCCTACCAGCGCCCATCGCAAGCCTATTTCACGTTGTTGGATTTGCTGGGCTATGAAAAATTCCATGGCTGTATGACCGAGTACATGAACCGTTGGAAAGGGAAACACCCCGCGCCCTTTGATTTTTTCCAGACATGGAGCAGCGTTTCGGGGCAAAATCTCGACTGGTTTTGGAAACCTTGGTTCTTTGACTGGGGCTATCCCGACTTGGGGATTCAGGGCGTGGTGCGCGACGAAGCAGCGCATTGCCAGGTCATTATGGTGGGGCGGAAAGGCAATATCCCCGTGCCTGTTCACCTGGAAGTAGAATACAACGATGGGTCAAAGGAGACCATGCACCAAACGGCTGTGGTGTGGCGGGATGGGAAGCAGAACCTGCGCATAGCTTGCGCCGAAGGGAAAACCGTGAAATCGGCTGTGTTGGGAAAAACGACCATTCCGGATGTGGATGGGAAAGATAACAAATGGCCAAGGTAAACGTACATTTCATTCATTGCACTGGCAGGTACAATTTGGCAAATTTGAATACCTTTATAGTGCATAAACAAAAACAAGGCAATGATGAAAGACCTTAATTTTTTGGCATTGGCAGTACCTTTTTTCTGCATTTTCATACTCCTGGAATACTGGGTCTCCCGCCGACAAGGTAAACAGTATTTTCATTTTGACAGGGTGATCAGCAACCTCAATGTCGGCATTGCAGAGCGTACGCTCGACGTGTTTGTGGCTGTTTCATTCTATTATTTTTACGACTACTTGCATAGTCATTTTGCCATTTTTAATATACCTAACACCTTTTTTTGGTGGGTAGTGCTGCTGTTGTGCACAGACCTGGTGTTCTATTGGTACCATCGGTTTGGCCACGAGGTCAACCTGTTCTGGAGCCTTCACATCGTGCACCACCAAAGTGAAGATTACAACTTTACCACGGGCACCCGGGTAACCATTTTTCAAGCGGCTGTCCGCACATGCTTTTGGGCCATTTTGCCGATCATAGGATTCTCGGCGCCCATGATTTCGATCATATTGATTATACATGGGGTTTATCCGTTTTTCACCCACACCCGGACGATCAATCGGCTTGGCTGGCTGGAGTATATATTCGTTACGCCGTCCCACCATCGCGTCCACCACGCGACGAACGAACAATATCTGGATAAAAACTATGGCAATGTCTTTATCTTCTGGGATAAGATATTTGGAACATATCAAGAAGAAAAAGAAGAGCCCGTATATGGGCTGACCAAGCAATTAGAAAGCCATAGTTTTCTTTGGCAGCATTTTCACTATGTGTTTGAGCTGGCCTATGCCATCAAACGCGCAAATGGGCTACGAGAGAAAATGCGTATCTTATTTGGCCGCCCGGAAATCGTAGACCCTCAGATTCGGGCAATTCTGGAAAGGAAATTTCGGGTCAGCAATGATAAAAAAACAAAGCCTTCCACCAATGAATTCAACCAGTATGTCTTGTGGCAATTGGTTTTCATTATGGTGTTTTTGTTCCTGTTTATCTTGTTCAAACGGCAATTGAGCAGCATGCATCTAGTCCTTTCGGCCTTTTTTATTATTATCACGCTCATCAATTGCGGGGCAATTATGGATCGGCGACGCTGGGTGTTCCATTTGGAGTATTTGCGTTTGTTTGTTGCATGGCTGATCCTGCTGAGTATTTTCCCTGGCCCCCTGTTGTTAATGGGATTGTTGGTGTTTGCGGTTGTCTTCCTTGCAAACTATGAAAGTTGGCAGGAGCGGTATATACAGATGGTTTATCGGCAAATTTGAGCGGTTTTTCAGCGACTTAAGTGTGTGATGAGTGCTTGCTCCAAGTCCTTCTCATAATAGGAGGCTTCCCGCTTCAACCCCCAAAACTCCAACACCATAGGGTCTTTGATAATTTCCATGGGTTCGGTGGGTATTTTCTCCGCTCGTGCTACTTGGAGCACAGATTCAACATCGTTGCTCAATAGCAGCCGCTCGAAC
>JANMME010000439.1:0-9701 GCA_031373015.1 Saprospiraceae bacterium | reverse complement strand
AACTATTGGTTCGAGCCATCTCGAACCCAAAAATCTTTTTGTCTTCAAGCAGATTCACTTTTTTAAAAAAAAAATGGAATTTTGCTTGGTGGCGCACACAGCACCTATCTACCGCTTTCAGATAGCGTACCTACGGCACGCTTTTTCATCGAAAACAACATTTCTACAAAGATTCCGTCCCGCTGGGACGTACAAGTCTCAAAATCCGGGATGACTCATATTAGACCCGAACCGGTCACAATTTGTGACCGGTTCAGATGATTATTCTGTTACCTCATCACAATTTGTGACGAGGTAATCCAAATGGTCTAGCTAAGGTCACAAACTGTGACCACATGCTTATATCGGCTACAAATCGGACTAGTTTGTTGCCGTCGTAAATCTCTCTGCCTAGAGGTAGGCTCGTCATCAGCATTTTTTTTCGCAGCCCTCAGCAAAATATCCAGGTCATTTGCTTAACTTTGAAGTAGGATGTGTCGTTAGTGAACCCCTCAACGACATAAAAAATTCAAATGACCTATGGAAACTCATATCATCCATTCCAAAATCCATGTGCTGCGCGGCCAGCGCGTGATGCTTGACTTTGACCTTGCTGCACTTTACGGAGTTGAAGCCCGCACCCTCAACCAATCTGTCAAACGCAATTCGAGACGATTTCCGAAAGACTTCATGTTTCAACTTTCGTCAGAGGAATGGGAAACCCTCCGTTCAAGGCTGACCGATCTTTCTATTAACTCATCACAAATTGTGATGAGTTATGGTAAAAACAGGGGACTCAGATATAAGCCATACGCCTTCACAGAGCAGGGAGTCGCTATGCTTTCGTCAGTCTTGCACAGTGACAAAGCGATTGACACTAACATCGCAATCATGCGCGCCTTTGTCGAACTGCGCCACTATGCATTGACATACACCGAATTAGCACAAAAAATGGCAGAAATGGAAGCCAAGACAGGCCAAGAAATCGCCGACATTCACGAAGTCCTCCGCTGGCTCGGCGAAGAAAACCAATCTCGCGCCGCCGAAATTGCAGCCCTCGAACCGGCTTCGACAAATTGGGAAAAACGTCGCGCCATTGGATTCAAAACGGAGGATTGAAATCAGTTTCGTCAGCCAGTTCACGGAAATCTTGAAAATTTGATAAAACGCCACAAATAATTCCAGATGACTTGAAACTATCTGCGATAAAGTCTGCGTTTAACAAACGCAACTCAAATTTTCAAAACCAAAATTTTCAACCCAACCATGCGCAATACCCTAATGACTGCCGTGCTGATTCTCAGCACCTCGCTCTCCGTCTCCGCCCAGAGAACCGCCGATTGGTCGGTAGAATTAACCGGCAACGCCCAAAATATCGTCCTCCAAGATTTTACTGGCATCCCCATCATCCAAACAGAAAGCTCCTTCATAGGGGTTGACCCCGAAACCCACAAAGTGGCTTGGACTGCCAAACGCGCCTCCAGCAAATTGGTGGCCGCCATGGAAGAAGGCACCGATTTTTACAACGTCAACATGACTCCATATGTGCTGGTGCGCGAAAACCTGATTGACAGCCGCAATGGCCAAGTGCTCATGGACAAGGACCGCGATGGCTACAAGGAAGTGGGAGGCTACGAGGTAATCCCCGAACTCAACGGTGTAATATTGCTTACCATAGCCAAGGGAATGGTGCGCATCTACCTCGTCAGCATTGCCGACAACAAGGTGCTTTGGAACACCGACTTGATGAAAAACAGCATTATCGAAGCGGTAGACATGACCCCACAAGGCCAAGCCGCCGCCGAAGCCAATGACGACGGCGACATCGAAATCCCGCTGGGCACCTCGCTTGTTTCGCCCGATGGCTATTTGTTCTATCGTCACAAAAGAAACCTGTTTTGCCTTAAAAGCGCTACCGGGAAAGTCCTTTGGACTGAAAAAATCTCGGCTGCAGAATTGCTGCTCAGCCCCGAAGGGAAAACCCTCCTCGTAGCAGAAGCCGAAGCAGGGCCTGCCATCGAAGGGGCCGTATCAAGACCCAAAGGCAAGAAAATATCTGCTTTCAACATCGCCACTGGAAAACCGGCTTGGAAAGAAGAAATCAAAGCCGCTGCCGCCGTTCGTTGGCTCGACGCGCACCCAAAATTCCTAACCGTCGCGCATCGAAAAGGCTGCAACCTTTACCATTACAGTACCGGCGAACCACTGTGGAAAAACGATTTTGAAGGCCGCCGTGTGGTGGAGGTGCTGCCCAACGAAGAAGGTTACCTTATCACTTACGAATCCGGCTACAAAGCCATGCAAGTCGGAAAAGACGGGACACCACGCTGGAAGAAGCCCCAACTCATCGAGACCGAAGAAGGCGAAGAAAATGGAGACGACACACCCGACGAAAGCGGCATTGACAGGTTTCATTTTGCCAAGGGCGATGTGCTGGTAGCCGCCGACCGCATTCGTTTTGTTCCAGCCAAAGGCTCTGGCCTGAAACGCTGGAAAATGAAACTAAGCACCAGTGACCGCATTTCTTATGACCCTGCACGCCATAATCTCCTTGTGCTCACCCTCGAAAAACTCCTGCTCCTCAACCCCGACAAGAACCCAAAAGTTGCCCTCGATTTGAAAGTTGACTTGAAAGATCCTTATGCTTTTGACCTGTTTGAAGTCCGAGAAAAAGTCTATTTCATGTCGAGTGAAAAGGAGTACGTCATTTTAGACCCAGAAAGCGCTGTGGCCACCCACAAATTTTATCCCAAAGCATTTGACCCTACGGGCTTACTGTTCCGAGTCGCCTTTGCTGGCTTGGCCAGTGCTGGCATGACCGTACGGGAAGACCATAACGGCAGTTCTAGGACAGTGCGCTGGGGCAAGCCAGGCTTTTGCAATTTGGAAGCCAATAATTCAAAGTCTGAAAAAGCCTCCGCAGACGCCATTGGAACGGTGTTCTCCCTTTTACCCGCTTCTCGCTTCAAAGCTTTCAAAGCAGGCCGTGACTTTGCCTACTACCTAACCGACCAAGAAGTGGGCGGCAAAGGGAAAAATGTCCTTATCAAAGTAAGCAAAGACCTTGGAGGAGAGGCAGACAAACTCGTGTTTGACAGCGCCCGCCCGCTTTACCAAGTGGACGAGATTCAAAAACGGGTGTTTTATGTGAATAAAAACACACTGAAGGTGTTTCAGATGTGATTAGTTGGAATCAGGCCTTTTGACCCAACTACTGGACATTTTTTTTACCCAAAGACCTATAAGGTTTCCAAAAACCTTATAGGTCTCGATTTTGGGAAATGTCCAGTAGTAAGGCCTTTTGACCCATCAGCGGGTTCGCGGTTTTTGCACCATTTGCTCATACTGGTCAAACCCTCATTTTGCCAGCCCTATGTGTCGGCGATTGGCATTTGAAAACGGGCAACGTTAAGGAAGTGCTTCTACTTTTGGAGCGAAATTTAGAAGTGACACTTTTTTTAAAAGTGTCACTTCTCGTTCCAAAATCAACAATTAAAACACTTCCCAATGCGAAAAATCTGCTTTCTCCTGCTTTGCTGTTTTAGTGCCACTGCCCACGGGCAAGGCTATTCCACTGATTTTAACCAATTCGTTCAAGACTTCTGCCCTTTTGGACAGGCTGGCCAACAAATCCGCCCGGAGGGCTGGGATATTTATCAAACCACGGATGGTTTTTGGGATGGCATTCCAGATTCTACACGCTGCATTTCAGCCGAACCGCTGGGGCCCTGGAGCGGGATGAAAATCGCGCTGGACCAGATCAACCCTGCCGAGCCCCTTTTTATCCGGGTCAGAGCCTCCGAACTTGAACTGCTCCCGCCACTACAGCCCAATTGGGTTTACAACCTCACTGCCTGTGCCGATATGTTTCCCGACACTGTTTCATGGTTGAAAGGGACTACTTGCGAACAGGGTATTTGCAGCGGGGCTTTTGTGGGCATTGCCATCCCCGATTCGTTCGGCACACCTGGAGGGGCCACTCGATTTCAGACAGGTTTTGCCAAAGAAGGCGGCTTTTTCTGTGGCGGTTTAGGTATCGAAACTTGCTTCCCAACCGAATATTTCGGCGACCAGCGGTTGCGCGAGATTGTCCTGAAATTTAGTTTTCCGCCCGGAGTTGAGCTGCCTGACAAATACCTCAACATTTACAATCTTTTCATTGATCCAATCTGGTCGGCGCCGGGTTATGTAACGGAGGTGAAAGCACAGCCATTTCATTATTCCAATGGGGAATACACCTTAAATGTAGCGGAGGTAGCCACCAATGGTTTTTTTAATGATTTCCTCATGCTCTACACAGCCCCGACCTATCCTGACAACCATCACCAGTCATACATTGAGGCGGCCCCAGAGCCAAATTCTTCCGCTCAGCAAGTTATCAATTTGACGGTTGATGAGTTTCAATCACTTGAAATTCAACCCTTCACCAACTTCCGCGGCGCGTTCGTGGAAGGCAGCGATTCAGTGCGGCACATTGCCAATCTGGTGAACATGGGGGGAGATTTTTGCGCCAACTTTGTTGACCTTATCGTCTCCGGCGGCGGCGAGTACCGGCACGGCGGCGGCCACATCACGATGCATAATCCCCGCTCTTGTATGCAATTCCGAACGGGCAGCGCACTCCGAGTGTTGAAGGGCAGTACGCTTTACTACGGCAACGACGGTGCTGGGATGCTCGTGCTTTGCCCCAGCAGTACCATCGCTTTGGAGCGTGACGCCACCCTCGTGATGGACGGGTTGCTCAATTTAGCCTATTGTAAAGAAGACCTCGGCGATCAACAGGTGTACATGGACTTGCCCCCAGGGGCGAACTTGGTTTTTACTGAAAATGCCCGGATTTTCAACGGGTTTAGCCTTGGGAAGCAAACTTTGCTCAACGTTCGGATGCTTGGCGGCACACTCGACGACACGGCACTTCCTCTCCTCGACCGTACCTACATTCGGCGCGAGTACCCTGAGCCTTCAGTTTCTTTTCTCGATAACCTGCGCCTTTTTCCCAACCCCTTCCTAGAATATTTGAACCTGTCTTATTTGGCTGGCCAGGAGGAAACACTCCAACTGACGTGGGTAAATTTAAGCGGCCAAACCGTTTTGACCGAAACCCTACGCGCTCAAAAAGGCATGAACGAATGGCAACCCGAGGTGCCCCATTCAGCAGGAATGTACCTCCTTGAAATTGTCGGTGAATCAGGGAGAATGATTCAGAAAGTGGTGTGTGGAGGACGTTAGACTCTTGGAGGTTGTATCATAAATAGACACAAAACCTTGAACACAAAATTATTTTAACACATAGACACAAAGGCCACATAGTATTCGCTCTATGTGACCTTTGTGTCTATGTGTTAAAATAAAAATCTGCCATATTTTTTAAAAGCGACTTAAGAGACCGTCACGAACCCGTCCTACAGCTTCAATCTGTAGGACGGGTTTTTATTATTAAACTTGCCCGCCAATTAAAGGTCGAACGCAACAGTTTTTAAACGTCTGTACATGAAATATTTATCCAAAAATTTCCTTCTCTTCGTTTCCGCCTTCCTGATTTTCTACCCCACGCTTCGCTCCCAATCAACAGGCGATGCCTTTTTTGCCGACAACCAAATCCACGAAATACGTTTCAATTTCTCCCAGCCCGGCTTCCTGGACAGCCTGAAAGCGAACTACACCCTCGACCAATACATGCGCTGCGATTTGCAAGTGGACGGCGTGGCGTATCCAACCAGTGGCGTGAAGTACAAGGGCAATTCTTCTTACAACAATCAGGGCAAAAAGAAACCCTTTCGCATTGATTTTGAGGAATATGTGGACAGCCAGAAAGTGGATGGCCTTGCAAAACTGGTGCTCAACAATGCTTTCAAAGACCCCACGCTTTTGCGCGAAAAGTTGATGCTCGATTTTCTCAACGAGCATGGCATTGCCGCACCCCGCGCCAGCTTTGCCCGGCTGTACCTCAATGGCTACTATTGGGGACTTTACTCAGTAGTAGAAGACGTGAACAAAACCTTCCTCAAAGACCGATTTGACAACAAAGGCGGCAACCTTTTCAAGGGCGACCCGCACGGTGCGCTGACCTGGAAAGGACCGGATGCGTCGTTATATATGGCTGATTATGAGTTAAAAACCAACGAGACTGCGAATGATTGGAGCGATTTGGTGCAACTTCTTAATGCGCTGAACAACACCCCGTCAGCGCAATTGGCCGATAGCCTTGGCCAGCACTTGAACCTCGATTCGTGGTTCTCGTATTGGGCCGCGCACAATCTCTTTGTCAACCTCGACAGTTACATCGGGAGCGGCCACAACTACTTTCTTTACCACAACAAGGACACGGACAAATTTGAGTGGATTACCTGGGATGTGAACGAGGCTTTTGGCAATTTCAACATGGGCCTCGCGCTGGCAAATATCAAGACCTTGGCCATCGGCTATATCCCCAACCCTGCCAACCAGCGCCCGATGATGAACCGGCTTTGGCAGGATGCCGCATTCAAACAACGCCTCGCTGACCGTCTCTGCGCATTGCTCGACGATTTTGACAACGCCCACTTTGATGCCCGGATTGATGCGCTGGCCAACCTCATCCGCTCTGCCGTGCAGGCCGACACCTTGAAATTTTACAGCAACACACTTTTTGAGCAAAATCTATCGCAAGATGTCAACATTGGCCAAGGGCCTGGCGGCGGCAATGTTGCGGGCCTGAAAACCTTTGTCACAGCGCGACACAATTCGCTCGTACAGCAATTGGCGAGTTTTGGATGCAGCCTTTCAGGTGTTTCGGAAGGCTTTAACGACGGACAAATCAAACTTTCTCCCAACCCTTTCGTGGAAAACCTGAGCCTTTCCTTTACCTCCGAAAAGGAGGAAAACTTGGTGCTGACTTGGGCAAATGTGAGTGGCCAAACCGTTTTAATCGAAACCCTACACGCCCAAAGCGGCATGAATGAGTGGCATCCCCAAGTGCCCAATATAACAGGGATGTACTTCCTCACGATATCGGGAGAGACAGGAAAACGGACGCAGAAAGTGGTGCGGGCGGGATTTTAGGAACGAGATTTGACAACTTTCAAAAAGTTGTCAAATCTTATCCAATACGATTTTGGATTTACGATTGCACGATTCCGATTCCAAGCATAATCCTCGATCGTAGCAATCGTAAATCCAAAATCGTAATTCGTAAATCAAAGCACCGAATCCTCCACAAACGGCAATTGCTCTGGGTAATCGGTGGTGTAGTGCAGCCCCCGGCTTTCGCGGCGGTGCGAGGCCGAGCGCGTGATGAGATAGGCCACCGTAATGAGGTTGCGGAGTTCCATCAATTGCGGGCTGATGGTACTGGTTTTGTAGAGTTCTTCGGTCTCTTCGTAAAGCAGAAAAAGGCGGTCGAGCGCACGTTTTAAGCGCACATTGGAGCGCACGATGCCGACGTAGTACGACATGATTTCACGTAATTCCTTCAAACCCTGGGTAATCAGTACCATCTCTTGCGGGTCAGTGGTACCCTCCGCGTTCCAGTCGGGCACGCCTTCCTGAAATGCCCAGCCATCCAATTTCCCAACCAAATCATGCGCCACGCGGTGGGCAAACACCATGCCTTCGAGCAACGAATTGGACGCGAGGCGGTTGGCCCCATGAAGTCCCGTGCTGCTGCATTCTCCCGCCGCATAGAGCCGATGTATGCTGGTGCGCCCATGCTCGTCCACCATCACCCCCCCACACGTGTAGTGACAAGCGGGAACGATGGGAATCATGTTCTTCATCGGGTCAATGCCGATGCTTTTGCACTTTTCATAGATGGTCGGGAAGTGCGCCAGAAAATCCTCTTTGTTCAAATGGCGGCAGTCTAGGTACATACAATCTGTACCGCGCTTTTTCATTTCGGAGTCAATGGCGCGGGCCACAATGTCGCGCGGGGCGAGGGAGAGGCGGGGGTCGTAGTGCTGCATAAACTCCTCACCCTCAGCAGTTTTTAAAATCCCGCCAAAGCCGCGCACCGCTTCGGAGACTAAAAACGAGGGGTTGTCGCCCGCCGGGTTGTAGAGCGAAGTGGGGTGAAATTGCATGAACTCCATGTTTTCCACCCGGCCTTTGGCGCGGTAAGCCATTGCTACCCCGTCGCCAGTAGCGATGACGGGGTTGGTGGTGGATTTGTACACCTGTCCGGCACCACCGGTGCACAGGATGGTCGCGCGGGCCAGGATGGTTTCGATCTCCCCGTTTTGTTTGTTGAATGCGTAACAACCGTAACATTCAATACCTGGTGTAACACGGATGACCATGCGGCCCAGATGGTGTTGGGTGATGAGAACTAGGGCGAAGCAGTGTTCGGATATTTTGATATTGGGATATTTCAGGGCTTCTTCCATCAGGGTGCGCTGCATTTCCCAACCGGTGAGGTCTTTGTAATGCAAAATGCGATGTTCCGAGTGGCCGCCTTCGCGGGCGAGGTCGTAATGAGCAGAATCTTTTTCTTTGTCAAAATGGGCGCCCCAACCAATGATTTCACGCACCCGTTCAGGGCCTTCTTCCACCACAATGCGCACGATGTTTTCATTACAAAGCCCGTCGCCCGCATCCAGTGTATCGGCGATGTGTTTTTCAAAATTGTCTTTTTCGAGATCCCATACGGCAGCCACGCCACCTTGTGCATAGCGGGTATTGCTCTCGCCCTCCACCGTCTTGGTGAGCACAAGAATCTTTCGGTCAGGAAAAAGTCGGGAAGCCTTGATGGCAAAGGTCAGCCCGGCAATGCCGGAGCCGAGCACGAGGATGTCTGTTTTGGTGCGTGTCATGGCGCAAACATAAGAAGCCTTACCGATACCCTACGGCAATGACGCCGCTGCCGAAAATTCTTAATGCTGGATTTTGTTGAAAAGAATCAATGACCTTACATGAAAAATCCACATCCATTTTCCAGGTGGTTTCCCCGCGCTCATTCGTTTCCCAAGGTTCGGAATTTAGAATATGAAAATAAGAACTGGAGTCGGACGGTTGCGTTAAATAATCAGACCGAAACTTCTGTCCAAAGCGGGTTACCCACTGCACGGCGACCGTGTTGAGCTGAAGGTTTGTAGAATCAGGAATTGAGCTGAGTTCCCAATTTTCACCTTCCTGAAAGATAAGGCCAGGTTCCGCAACATTATTTTCTTGATTGATATTCCGAAACTCAAACCGTACGCTGGATGGACAATCGCCCATTGGGCAGCTGACATCTGCAAACGAACCCGTCATTACCAGCACCTCGTCCAAGCCTCGCTCAAAGCGCGTGAAGAGGTAAGTGTTGTTTTCCCCAGCCGTCAGCATTGTATCGCCAAGTTCGCCCGTCATGGTGATCGAAAAAACAGGGGGTTCCTTCACCGGATCAGGCAGGTCTGACTTGCTGCATGCCGACCAGATCATGGCGGCAAAGGCTATCAAAAACAGTATTTTTTTCATAATTTTTGTGTTGTTATGTCTCCTTTAACCTACGGTATGTACACATTTTTCCTTCCCTCACTAAGCGTGTTTTTTGACAGGATGTACAGGATAAACAGGATGGTGTCAAAAAAACAGGTTTAGCACCTGTTCAGAAGTCTTTGGTCAACTTGTATACATACCATAGGTCTCCTTTAATATGGGTCATCCCGAATTTTAAAATTGATAAAATAAACCGCAAAACCGCAAAACAGGAGAACCGGAAAATTCAAAACCAAACGTATTGATCTCAAAAAGGGCAAATTTTGGCTCAC
>JANMME010000100.1:0-4593 GCA_031373015.1 Saprospiraceae bacterium | reverse complement strand
CGGATTTCTCGCACTTACCGATTCGCTGGGCAACTTGCTGTGGTTCAAGACTTACGGCGGTTTCAAAGGCGATATTTTCTGGGACCTGCAGGCAGCACCCGACGGCAATGGCTTTATCATCGCGGGCCAAACGGCTTCCTTCAGTCCGGGCGGCGATTTGCAAGCTTGGCTGTTGCGCACTGATTCGCTGGGCACGGTTTGGAACAATCGCGTGATCGGTCGCGTAACACGCGATGTGGTAGAAAACTGCGTCCAAGACGCAAGCGAACCGGCACTCCCGGGCTGGCTCGTCACGGCAAGTGGCGCACCGGGCACCCTGTATACGCTCACGGATTCAACGGGGGCTTATTCGATTAATGTGGACACAGGCGCGTGGTTTGTGTCGGTATTGCCGCCTGCCGCATATTGGTCGCCTTGTGAGGATTCTGTGCAGGTGGATATGCTGCAATTGGGCGACACGCTGGCCGTAGATTTTTCGGTGCAAGCCGTGTATGAATGCCCCTTGCTGGATGTGGACCTGTCTACCCCTTATTTGCGCCGCTGTTACGAGAACACCTACTACGTCCGCTATTTCAATTACGGTACGGCTGCTGCGCCCAATGCGCTGATCTCTATCGAATTAGATCCGTTTCTGACGGCTACGGGAAGTACTTCGCCCTATACCCAATCGGGCGACACCCTGTTTTTTTCGGTGGGACAAGTTGAATCGCTGGGAGCTGGGAATTTCCAGTTCACTGCCATTTTAGACTGCGATAGCACGGTGCTTGGGCAAACACATTGCACAGAAGCGCACATTTTCCCCGACTCACTTTGTTACGACATCAGCCCCGAATGGGACGGCGCGCACCTCGAAGTGGACGGCATTTGCATGGGCGATTCCGTGCTGTTGACGATCACGAATACTGGTCTGGGGATGCAAGGGTCGGTAAACTACATCATCGTTGAAGACCAGATTATTTTCAAACTTTCAACGCTGCAATTGGCTGCCGGGCAGGACACTAGCTTCGTGCTGTATCCGGGAGGAGCCACCGTGACGATCATTGTAAATCAAACCCACGGCCACCCCGGAGATAACCAACCCATTCTGGTGATCGAAGGCTGCGGCGGTTTCCCGTACAGCACGGGGTATGCCCTGCAATTCCCACAAAACGACGGCGATTTCAGCACAGACATTGAGTGCCGCCAGAATATTGGCTCCTTCGATCCGAACGACAAACTGGGACTCCCGGAAGGTGTGAGCGAACAGCATGTTATTGCGCCAGAAACGACCCTGGAATACCTGATTCGTTTTCAAAACACGGGGACTGACACGGCTTTCCGGGTTGAAATCCGCGACACGCTGCCGCTTTCGCTGGATTTGGCCACATTCCGTCAAGGCGCAAGCAGCCATCCTTACCAATTGGGCATCAGTGGTTTCGGGACGCTTAGTTTTCTGTTTGACCCCATTTCATTGCCGGATTCGACCACCAATTGGGCGGCCTCCCAAGGTTTTGTAAAATTCAGGATTGCCCCCAAAAAAGGCATCGCGCTTGGCACGACCATCGAAAACCGAGCCTCCATTTACTTCGATCAAAACACGCCGATCTTGACTGGCCAAACCCTGCATACCCTGGGCAACCCATTCCAATACCTGATTACACCCGTTACCGAACCTGTAAACACAAACGCTGCAGTGGGGGCTCTCATGTTGTCCCCAAATCCTACGTTCGGAAACACTATGGTCAACCTAGCCCAGCCCCTCAAAAGCGAGGGGCTGCGGCTCGGGTTGGTGGATGCGCTGGGGAGGGAAGTGCGGGCAAGGGAAGATTTGTCAACTTTTGAAAAGTTGACAAATCTGAACCTTGACCTGAGCAATTTACCAGCAGGGGTTTATTATCTGGAATTGAAAACCTCAGAAGGAAAAGTGATAGCACGAGGGAAAGTGATGAAAATTTAGATTGATCTGTGTAACATCTGCGTACATCATCTGTGTACCATCTGCGTGAAACCCCTAATAATATGCCCCAAAAAACCTTTTTTCATCAGCCATAACGACATACCTCCGTTTATAAAACTTTAATCGCCATGAACAAACTCATCTGTATTCTGATCCTTTTTTTGGCGACGGGTCAGCTTTTGGGGCAAAACTGCTCAAGCCTGAACGCACCCACCTCGATTGCTGACTCGTGCCAACTTTCGCCGTTTCTGTGCGGGAATTATTTGGAAAACTACTGCGGCACCAATGCCGGACTGACGGACGATGCCTTCGGGCAAAGCAGTGGTTTTCTGCGCCTTTCGCCTTGCGCGGAGCATCTGGAACTGCGCATTAGCGTTTCAAACTGCACAGCAGGTGGTTCGGGCCTGATATTCCGGCTCTATCCAAACGGTTGCAACCCAAATACGGCACTTTCCTTAATTACGATTAATGAAAATACAACGAGCATTCTCTCTACCCAAAATTTGGACGCACTGGAAAACTATCTGTTGGCCGTCAGCGGCGTGCAGGGCAGCCAATGCGAATTCAACATTCAGGTAGTGGGCGGAATGGGTACGGCTTTGCCGGGGCCTCCAAATTGTGATTGTGCGCCAACCTATAACATTGAAGGACCGAACTATATTTACAACTACGATACTGTTTATTATAGTGTTGACATACCCCACTGTACTTTAAGTTTTGGTGACCCTATCGGTGGTAATGGAGAATACTGCCCACCTCCCACTGCTTGCCCGGCTTCACTGGATTCTTTTGTAGCAGTATGGCACATCCCTTCAGTGATGCACTTTGTGGGCGACAGTACCGGGTTAACGGTGGCGCTCCAGGTCAACTCCGATTATATGGGCATGGACAGCTTACGGCTGGACACAATTAAGGTGAGTTGGATTCTCCTTTCTTCTATTGCACCAGACACCTTGATATTTTGCGATTGCCCCAATGCCATTAATTGTTTATCTCCTAGCGATACTGGCAAACCTATGATAATCACCATCGGCAACATGGTTGAAAAGCAATTCTGCACTCTCTCATGTACCCATCCAACTTGCATCATTGACGGAATCACTTACGATACACCCGGGACGTATACCTATGATTCAATACCGGGCGTGATCGTCATAGTCACGATCTACGAAAACGACGTAACGCCTTTGGTGCCCAATAAAACCATCTGTCAGGGGTCGGCAACGCAGTTGACCGTCCTGAATGTTGAATCTGCTTACACCTATCAGTGGAGCACGGGGCAAACCAGTACTAGTATTTCGGTAGCGCCCACCACCACTACGTCTTACACGGTTACAGCAACCGCAGGGGATACTTGCGTGTTTACGACCACCGTTTTTGTAGCGGTTTTGCCTATTATTAATACAAGTATCGGACAAATTGGGGTCCTCAGTTGCGCTCAGCCCTGTATCGTCTATCAGGGTAACACTTATTGCCAGGCGGGGAATTATTCCGTTCAGGTTGGGCAATGTTCGACGCAGTTTTTTAGCATCGGCTTCGACCCGACGATCAGTCAAACCACCCTGCCGCCTGTTACGATTTGTGAAGGGGATTGCTATGATTTCTTTGGCCAGCAGGTATGTACCAGCACGACGGTTTCGCACGTGGAAAACTGTACAAATTTTATCCAAAAGGTAAATGTCAAGTCAAATGACACGGTCTATATTGGGATGTTGGAGAAGCTCTCATGTGGGCAAACCTGTTACAAATACAAGAACATCAATTACTGCGCTCCGGGAGAATACGCGGTTCCGGATGACCCTTGTGGGTTTGTAACTTTTGAAATAGGTTTTGAAAAAGATACCGTCAAACTTGGGGAGGTAGGGAAGATTACCTGCGCTCAAAACTGCGTCACTTATGGCGGCACAAGCTATTGTCAGCCAGGGACTTATAGTATAGAAGACCAATGCGTCGTTCGGGTTTTTAGTATTGGAGATAACCAGATCGTGCCGGTCTGTACCACGCCATTCCCCGATTGCTTGCCAAGCAACACCCACTTCACCGTGGCGTTTTCGATTGAAGGCTTGCCACCTTACAAAATAAACGGCGTCCCCATTTCTGGCAACTATTTCCTCTCCGGCCCACTGCCCAATGGCGAGCAGTACGCTTTCATCGTGGAGCAGACCAACGGCTGCCAAGCAGTGGTAAGCGGCACTTACGATTGTGCCCAGTTCTGCATCACCGATGCAGGCAGGCTCTCCGGCGAAATCCTTCACGGCTGTGCGGGACAAACTGCGGTGCAGGTTCAATCGCTCGAGCTACCCACACTCGCACCCGGCGACGTCCAGGATTTTGTGCTCCAAACCTTTGATGGCATCGTGCTCACCCACAACACTACAGGCAATTTTGCCTTCGACCCGGCTACTATGTCTTTCGATGAAATATACCTGGCCATTTGCAGCGTCGGACCACCCGATTCCACGGGCATTCCTGATTCTGCCAATGCCTGCACCGATACCAGCAGTACCCAGCCGATTGTTTTCCATGCCTTGCCCAGGGTGGCGGTCAGTGGCGATTCCAGCCTTTGCGAAGGCGGTATGTTGATCCTTTCGGCAAAGGGAGCGGATACATATATTTGGAACGATGGCTCTACGGCCGCCATATTAGAGATTCCGGGC
>JANMME010000422.1:0-5828 GCA_031373015.1 Saprospiraceae bacterium | reverse complement strand
GTATTTATCCCGCCAGCCATGCTGAAAACTTGGCGATGTGAGGTCTAACTTCATTCCCCCGGAATCGCCTCCATAAACCGCCTCAAATACTCCCGTTCCGGCTTCCTGTAAATTACATCGGGGTCACCCAGTGCCTCGGTCTGCCCGAGATTCATAATTAAGAGTCGGTCGCACATCTGCTTGATTACGCTCAGGTCGTGTGAGATGAACAGGTAAGTCAAGCCGAATTTTTCCCGCAAATCCATCAACAAATTCAGCACCGTAGCCTGTACCGATACGTCGAGGGCTGACACCATTTCGTCGCAGACGAGGAATCGCGGCTGCAAGGCCAAGGCCCGCGCCACACAAATCCGTTGGCGTTGCCCACCGGAGAACTCATGCGGGTAGCGTTGGAAATGATCGGCTTGCAGGCCCACGGTTTCCAACAGTTCGATGGCTTTTTCGCGGCGGGCGCGGTCGTTTTTGTGGAGTTTGTGTACCTGCATGGGTTCTACGATGGCTTCGCCGATGCCCATGCGGGGGTTTAAAGAGGAATATGGGTCTTGAAAAACGACCTGGATCTCGCGGCGATAGGGACGGAATTCTTCTTCGCTAAGTTTTTGTAAATCAACGCCTTTGTAAAAAACTTGGCCACTGTGGGCCTCGGTCAAACGGGCAATGGTCCGACCCAGGGTGGTTTTTCCACATCCCGATTCGCCTGCAAGGCCAAAAGTTTCACCCGGATAAATATCAAAACTCACGTCGTTCACCGCATGGAGCCATTCGGTAGGACGGCCCATCCAGTTCTTTTTTGCAGGATAGCGCACCGTGAGGCTTTTGACCTTCAAAATAGGTTCTTGGGCCTCGATGTTTTTTTGCCGTGCCTGGGTTTCGGCAGGCGTTACTACGCGTGACTCGAAGTTTTTGTTCTCCAAAAAGTCCGGCACGGTCGGCATTCGCCAGAGTTTGCGCTTCAAGGATGGGCGGCATGCCACCAAGCCCCGGGTGTAAGGGTGTTCGGGCTGTCGGAGTATTTTTTCGACCGAACCTTCCTCCACGATTTTTCCTTGAAACATGACCACCACGCGGTCGCAAATTTCAGAAATGACGCCCAAGTCGTGGCTAATGAACAGCATGGAAAGCCCAGATTCTTCCTTGAGTTCTCGCATAAGGTCGAGGATGGTCTTTTGAACGGTCACATCCAAGGCAGTCGTCGGCTCGTCTGCAATGAGCAGGCTAGGGTTGCAGGACATGGCCATGGCGATCATTACACGCTGCTTTTGCCCACCACTGATCTGGTGCGGATAGGCGTTGAAAATCCGGGCTGGGTCGGGGAGTTTTACCCGTTCAAAAAGTTTGAGGGTCAGTGCTTTAGCCTCGGCGAAGGTGGTTTTTTGGTGCAATTGAATGGCTTCCGTAACCTGATGGCCGCAGCGGAATACGGGATTCAGCGAGGTCATAGGTTCCTGAAAGATCATGGCGATTTGAGCACCTCGAATTCGTTCGATTTCTTTTTCAGGCAGGGAAAGGAGATTGACTGTTGTTGGTTGATGAAAAAGAATTTCGCCGGAAACAATTTTGGCGGGCGGGCTGGGCAGCAGCCGCATGATAGAGAGCGCAGTGACGGATTTCCCGGAACCGGACTCTCCAACAATCCCAAGAGTCTCGCTTGTGCCCAGTGACAGAGAAATGCCGTCTACGGCCCTGGTCGTGCCGCGCTCGGAATTGAATTCAATCGCTAGATTGTTGATTTCTAGAAGTTTCGTCATGATGGGGCTTTATTTGCCTTCCTCTGCCTTTTTGAAAATATCGCTTACAGGAAAGGCGAATGCAGGCAGTACAGGATTGGCCGAACAGATTTTTTCGCCCATGCACACGGTCATGCTTTCCAGGTTCTGGCTGCTGTAAACATGCACTTCTTTCTGGATGGGATAAATGAGCCACACCACCTGCACCCCTGCGGTCCGGTAATGCCGCATCTTGTCCACGATTTTTTGCGCGGCATCCCGGGTCGAGATGACCTCTATGACAAAGGCTGGGATTTCGATGGCGCCCTCTTGCGCCAATCGGTCAATCTGCGGGTTGGTTAGCCAAGCCAAATCTGGACGGCGATGTACTTCCGGGAAAAAGAAAAGGTCAGGCTCTGCGAGCAGTTCTCCATGTACTTTCCCGGCATTGAGGAAGGAGCGGAACAATGCGGTGAGATTGCGCTGAATGTAAAGTTGCGTTGGATTCATGGTATATTCGGTTTTTTCGACACGGCCATTGAGCCATTCGTACTTGTAGCCGTCTTCACGGCTGAGGTATCTTTTTTCAAACTCTGACCACTTGATGAGGCGCGGCCCTTTCTTAGTTGCGGGGCTTGCAGCAACTGCTTTTGGTGCCGTTTCTGGTGTTTTTTGGACTGCTGCGGAAGTCATACGCTGGAATTTTTTGACAAAGATAATAAGGAAAAATAAAAGCCGGGAGCTGCAATGTGCAGCTCCCGGCTTTATTCGCCTTAGCCTTTATGTCGGCCTCGCCTGCCAAGTCCTGGCAGGCGGGAAGGCTTGGCATACGTGGGTGAAGGCGGGCTACCCACCTTCGCCAAGGCTATGGCGGGTAAACCTACGGCTTCGGCTTCGCCGACACCACCTTCCCATTCGCATCAATCTGAATCACTTCCATGCCCAGTTGCTGCAGACCGGGCAAGGTTTTGGCGGCATCGCCCGCCAGGAACCAACCAAGGTTGCCGGGTTGCACGATTGCTTTGGCAGTCATTTGTACATCCTTTAGTGTAAGTCCCTGCACCTTGGCGCCGTATTTTTGCCAGTAGTCGTCAGCAAGGCCGTACTTCACCACATCACGGACGCTGCCGTTCACAGCGGCATTGGTTTCCCACATGCCGCTCATACCCAATACGGTATTTTGCTTGGTCTTGTCGAATTCCGCCTGTGTCATTTGTTTGTCGCCAACAAAAGCATTGACCTCCTTGATCACTTCCTGGATACTCTCTTTTGTCTTATCTGTTTGCACGGGCGCCATCACGAAAAGCGGGCGTTGACCGCGTGTGTTCATAATGCCTGAGCGTGCGCCATAGCTCCAGTGCTTGTCTTCGCGGATGTTCATATTGATCCGACTGGTAAAATCGCCGCCCAGCACATTGTTCATTTGTTCGATGGCTGTCTCGTCCATTTGCCCATAAGGCTTGGTGAGGTAGCCTGCCATGATCATACTTTGCTGACTTTCAGGACGGTCAATGATGTAAATTTTGTTGGCATTTGAAGTCTTGACCTCAGGGATCACCTTTTTGGTCAAGCTGCCTTGCTGCCAGCCACCGAAGCGTTTTTCCAGTTTGGCGGTCAATTCCTCTATGGTGATGTCGCCCGTTACCACGATGGTGGCATTGTTTGGGCGAAGCCATTTGCCGTAAAAATCTTTAATATCGTCAAGAACGATCCTGCTTACCGATTCTTCCTCGCCCGAGCCGCTCATTGGCATGGCGTAAGGATGGTTCTCTCCGTAAAGCAAGGTCGGCATCACGCGCATGACCATGCTCTGCGGGTTCTTCTTTTCGTTCTGGATACCGCTGATCTGCTGCGCTTGCAAACGCTTAAAGTCGGCCTCCGGGAAAGAAGGGTTTAGCACCACATCTGCGAGCAAATCAAGGCTTGGGTCCAGGCTTTGTTTCAAGGTATTCAGATTGACGTACGAGTTGTCGAGGTCGCTGAAGGTATTGAGGCTGGCGCCGAGCAATTGAAGCCTTTCGTTGATTTGCAAGGCGTTGAGCGATTTGGTGCCTTCGTCGAGCATGTTCATGCCCAGGCTGGCGAGGCCGAGTTTGCCGCCAAATTTGTCAGAGCAATAACCTGCATCAAACATAATACTTGCCGATACAGCCGGGCTCTCGGTACGGCGGGCGAGCACGACTTTCATGCCGTTTTTCAGGGTAGCGCGTTGCAGGGCAGGGAATTTTGCGGCCACGTTTTGGCTCACCTCAGGCGCTTTGGAGCGGTCAACTTCAGTACCCGTCACCGAATATTCGGGGAATGGGTTGCACACAAGGGTTAATTTGCCATCTGAAAGCCATTTTTGGGAGATCGTCTGCACTTCTTTGGCAGTCGCTTCATTATACCAGCGGTTGGTCGTTTTGTAAAAATCGGGGCTTCCTCCATACACTTCGTTTTCAGCCAAGAGGTCGCTTTTGCCGCCAAAACCACCAATACGTTCCAGTCCTTTGATAAAACCTGCAAAGTAGGAGGCTTTGACGCGCTTCAATTCTTCTTCCGTGGGGCCATTTTTCAGGAACTCATCCATGATTTCGTTCACGGCTGCTTCCACTTCTTCCACCGTTTTGCCTTTCTTTACGTTGACGATGATCCCGAATGTGCCACCGATTTCGGAAGGGCCGTTGAAGGCTTGGGCAGAAGTGCAGATTTGTTTGTCGTACACCAACTTTTTGAAGAGTCGGCTGCTTTTGCCATTCGAAAGCACGTTGGCAGCGAGGTCGAGGGCGGCATTTTCTTTATTGCCCCATTCGGGGGTGTTCCAGGCCATCACAATGCGTGATTCTGGCACCCGGTCCTGGTATTCACTTCGGGTGTTGCCCGTGCGTTTGGCAATGTTCAGCTCTGGACGGGTGATCGTAGGGCCTGCTGGGATGTTGCCAAAGTTTTTCAAGGCCTTTTCGTAGGCTGCTTCGGGCGTAATGTCGCCGGCGATGACCAGTACCGCGTTGGCTGCACCGTAGTAGGCTTTGAACCATTCGTGTACGTCCTCTACACTGGCGGCATTTAAATCCGCCATTTCACCGATGACGGTGTGGCCATAAGGGTGATGGGGCGGGTACGATTCTTTTTGCAGGATGTCCCAGCCTCGTGAGTAGGGCTGGTTTTCGCCCTGCCGTTTTTCATTCTGCACTACCCCGCGCTGTTCGTCCAGTTTGGCTTGGTCAATGGCCCCGAGCAGGTGACCCATGCGGTCGCTTTCGAGCCAAAGCACTTGATCGAGCGCACCAACGGGTATGTTTTGGAAATAGTTCGTGCGGTCTTCGTTGGTGGTGCCATTCAGGTCGGTGCCGCCGATGGCTTCCAATGCCTGGAAGTAGTCGGTATTAAAGTGCTCCGAGCCATTGAACATTAAGTGTTCGAACAGGTGTGCAAAGCCTGATTTGCCGGGTTTTTCATTCTTCGAGCCGACGTGGTACCAAACGTTCACGGCAACGATGGGGGCTTTGTGGTCTTCATGGACGACAAGGCGCAAGCCATTGGGCAGCACGAATTTATTGAACGGCACGTCAATCGAATTGGGGTCGTAAGTAGGTAGGTCTTGTGAAAAAAGGTAAAGAGGCGAGAGGGCTGAGAGGCAAAAAAGCCCCACTAGGATAAGTCTTTTCATACTTTGTTCCTTTGTTACGTTGGTTAGGTTGAAAAATATTGTGAGGGCTGTAAAAACGGCCTAGGGTGCAAAGTTGCGCCCGAAGGTTCGTCATTACCAGCAGGAAGGACAAAAGATTGGATGAAAAGTTGGAATGGGCGGGTGAATAGTCATCGCCAAGCAATGGAAGGGCTCTGAAACATCTGCGTTACATCTGCGTGAAACCCGAAATAAAAAAACCGGAGCGCAAGGCAACGCTCCGGTTCGTAATGGATTAGATAAATGAAGTGCAACAAAGCGTGTTTTAATACACGGCAGAAAGATTAAAAACGGAACAAGCCGTTGGGCAAACCGCCCGGAGGATTAAAGAAGGTTGTTTCTGTCGTTATAACTTGCCCTTAATGAGCTCCCGCCTTCCTCATAAATGAAGAAAAGTCAGGCTGAAAAAAATTGTACAAAGGTTTCCAGATACAGTACGAAGAATGCCGGAAAAC
>JANMME010000855.1:0-5708 GCA_031373015.1 Saprospiraceae bacterium | reverse complement strand
TGTTGTTTCCTAAAAGGTTTGGGAAAGTAGTGTAGGGTGGTAGATTCATCATAAAAGGGATTTTTTATTTATCAAGATACTCCTCCCGAAACCCATCATACATCTTCAAAAAATCATTCGCATTCCCTTGCCAGTCAAATACCGATTCCCAGGTGTTGAGGGGTTCCCAAATGCAGGTTCCCTTGCCGTGCCCACCCGGCAGATCGAAGACGGTTTTTTGAACCTCCTCCTTTTTCGCAGAGTATTCGACCACGATGACGTCTTTGCCGAAACGCCGCACAAGATCGTTCAAATTATCGCGTAAATCATCCAAAGTACCATGCCATTTTGGGTAATATGACTCGCCGATCGCGTCAAAAGTAACCCCGCGTTTGAGCATATTTTCAAGAAAAAATACCGACTCGTCGTTCTGTCCGCCGAGTGCAATGTGAAGCATGGTAACGATGTTCGGGTCGACCGTTTTTACCGCCGCCATGCCAGCACAAAGCAGTTGCGCGAGGCTGTCCAAGTTGGCCACCGAACCTTCCGGCCAGATGATGCCATGATTCATTTCATTGCCGATTTGAACCATATCGGGCGGCGTGCCTTGGGCTTTTAATTGACGGACTACCTCCTGGGTATAATCATAAAGGGCTTTTTTCAAGTTCTCAAAATCAAGTCCTTCCCAGGCTTTCGGTTTGAATTGCTTGGCTGGGTCGGCCCAATAATCGCTGTAATGAAAGTCTAAAAGTAGTTTCATGCCGGCGGCCTTGACGCGTTTGGCCATGGCTTTCGTGTGTTCCAAATCGCAAAAACCTTGATTGGGAGAGTAACCCTTCTCCGCTGCCGGATTGTTAAAAACACGCAGCCGCACGTAGTTGAAACCGTGTGATTTCAGGCTTTGGATTGCGTCTACTTCCACGCCGCTTTCTTTAAATTTCAGCCCTCGTGCCTCCAATTCTGGTAAAAAAGAAATGTCGGCGCCCATCATTTTGTCCACCGACCGGGGCTTGGCGGCCTCGCCTTTTAATACATATTTTGGGTCAATCGTAATAGAAGCAACGCTGCTTGATGCGACGGTTATGATGTCCGTTTCACCTTTCCACAAATTCGGAGATCTTGCCTCGAAATGGATTTTGTCTGATTTCCTGCCGGATTGAATGATGACCTGGCATTTTCCATTAAAAAGGCTGCGTTGCCAGGCGCCATCCACGCATTTATCGGGTTCGTGGCTCGATGGATCGCCGTTTCCCACACCAATGATTTTGGCATCGCCTTCGATGGAGAATTGGATCAGATTATCGGCATTCGGCACCTCACGACCTTGAGCGTCGAACACGGCTACGTTGACCACTGTTACGTCCTGACCATCGGCGAGCATGGTGGTTTTGTATGGGGTGAGCGAGATTTCTGTCGGTACGCCCGTGGTTTCGACCTTGGTTTTGAACGTTCTGACCGATTCATCAGACGACTTTGAGTCGTCAGATGAAGGGCCTTTTTTATAACCAATAGCCTCCAATTTTCCCGGCTCGAAATTGACCGTCCATTTCAGGTGACTATTGCGTGGCATCGCCTTTTTGCCCAAGCTCTTACCGTTCAAAAACAACTCAACTTCTTCGGCATTTGAGTTGACCCAAACCTCTACAGGCTCTCCGCGTTTTTCCTGCCAGTTCCAGTGCGGCGAAATGTGCAGAATATCCTTATCCGTCCACCAGGATTGATAGTAATAGTAGATGTTTTTGGGGAACCCGCACACATCCATGATGCCAAAATGGGAGTTGACATTTGGCCAAATGTAAGGCGTCGGCTCACCCCGGTAATCCAGCCCCGTCCAGACAAAACCGCCGAGCCAGAAGTCGTTTTCTGCCGCCAGCGTCCACCAGGTTTCAGCGGTACTCGCCCACCAGGGTGCCGTGATGTCCTGATCTGGCACGTAGCCTCGAACGGTGTCCTTTTCGTATTGGCCGCGCGTGGTCACGGTGCTGCCCATTTCAGTGCCAATAATCGGTTGCGTCGGGTGGTCGCGGTGGTAATCGGCGACTGCAAATTGTCGGTAATTGAAACTCCGAACTGGGATTACCTCATTGATGCCGTTGAATACATTGCCCACGTCAGCGGCGTAAGTTGCAGTACGGGTCGGGTCGAGTTCTTGATGTTTTTTCAGGAAGCTTTCGGCGATGCGTTTACCGGTGGGCGTGGTGTGAATCCAGCCTTCTTCGTTTCCGATTGACCACATAAAAACGCTGGCTCGGCTGCGGTCTCGTTTCAACATCCGAACGAACTGATCCATGTATTCTGCTCCACTGTTGAGCAAGCGGGTTTCGTCCATGACTAGCATGCCGAGGCTGTCGCAGGCGTCTAAAAGTTCGGGCGCGGGTGGATGGTGGCTGGTTCGGTAGGCGTTGACACCAAGGTTTTTAAGCAGATCTATACGGTAATATTGCAGGTAATCGAGCAAGGCGCTACCGACGCCGGCGTGGTCCTGATGGCAATTCACGCCCAGGATTTTGAGTTTTTTCCCATTCAAATACAGCCCGTTCGGTTTGACCTCGACCGTTCGGAAGCCGAATTTCAGGGTCTGCTGATCTATGATCTTACCCGACTTTTTCACAACCACCTGGATTCGGTGCAAGTAAGGATCGTCCAAATCCCAAAGAATGGGGTTGTATAATTTCAACACCTGTCGTGAAACACCCGACTGATTGATCTCCAAGTGCAGGTTTTGCAATTTGCTTTTCGCGACGAATTCTCCTTTTCGACCAGTCAAAAGGATCTCGGTTGTGAGGTCGGAGGGGGTAATGCCGTCGTTCACCAGTTCTGTTTCGACCGTGAGCGTGGCGTAGCTTCCCTCCATTTTTGCATGGGCAAAAATGCCATTATGGGCAATGTGATTGTCTTCAAACGAGTTGAGCCAAACATGTCGATAAATGCCCGCGCCCTCATAAAACCAACCCTCATACTGCGTGGCATCCACACGTAAAACCAGCACATTTTCGCCGTCGAACCGCAAAAAATCCGTAATGTCATACGCGACACCGATGTAGCCACTTTTGTTGTTACCGAGGTAAAAGCCATTGATCCAGAACTCCGCATCCCGAAAAACGCCGTCAAACTGAACCTGAAAACGCTTGCTCGCATCGGTTTTTGCCACGGTGAAATGCTTTCGATACCAGCCGACGCTGGTAGCCGGATAATTCCCACCAAGCGGTTTGTAGCCGTGCGCCATGACATTAAAGGCCGGGTCGTTAACGAAGGGCAATTCCACGGCCCAATCGTGCGGAAGATCCAGCGAGCGCCATAAACTATCCTTGAAACGCGGTTCGATGGCCGTGTTTGCTGCCCCACCGGACTTCGCCAAAACGGTTTCGAGGCCGTAATTGAAGTCCTTTTCGGGGTTCTGGGCATGGCCGTGGGCGAATTTCCAGTCGCGGTCGAAATTTTGGTGGGTGCGGGGTTGGGCTGGCAATTGGCCAACTAGGAAGAGCAGGGAAAGAAAAAAGTTTTTCCTCAAGGTATATGTTATGCAAAAATTTAGGCGGTGGACAAATGTACTGGAGTTGTTGGTAAAATTATATGAAATAAAGTTCACAAAAGGCACGAGGCAAGCATTAACTGAGCGTATCCCCAGATCAGGGATTATGAAATAATTTCACCCTTAACATCTAAAAAAATGTCCCAGATTCAAGACCCAAATGACATTCCAATTGCTGAATTAAACAGACTAAAGGCCGAAGACACAAAAAATTTCAGGAATGTAAAACTATTATCCTTTCAGGCAAGCCCTGCTACCGTGGAGCCTTTTGGAGAATCTACATTGTCTTGGAACGTTACGATGCCGGAGGTGTTATCCTTGAAATTGACAAGCCCCGGAGGCGAGCGTATTGTCTCTCCAGAAGGAAGCAGGGTTGTAGGCGCCTTAGCTACCACCAAATATAAACTGGTTGCCGTGGGAGAAGTATTGACAAAAGAAATTGGCAGCCTTGCCCTTAATTTTAATGGCAATTCGGTTTTATCTCGAAACATTCAAACACCTCTCGTAGAGGCGTTTATCAAACCAATGATCAACGAATTGTTTCCAGCAGACCAAATAGCGCTTCGCGACGATTCGGTAAAAGTGGTAACCATTGATAATTCCGGAATAAAAATAACATTGCCAATGGTCGTGTATGTAAACAACTGGCGCAATGCAGATCTGGATATCATCCTTTTATTCAAAACCAAAGTCAAACACGAAGAAAACCGGAGTTTGGTTGTGGTAACAATGAATGCCAACGATACAATGGTTGATGTAAGTTGGAGTTTACCGGAACACATATTGAGCTATTATCTCCTTAAGGGCAGTTCAACATTGGTTCAATATGTTTCACAGGTTCTCATCAAAGGTTTTATCAATGGCCCATTGAAGTCCGGTATGGAGCAAGCCTTTGCATCCGCTGTGCAAGATATAATAAATAAGTTTCTAGATCAAAATCCGGGCTATCGGCTATATCAGGTTACAACAAGTTCTGATAGTATCAATTATTCTATCGCTCCGAGTTAACAAACAGTGGCCAAAACACCACGCACGGCGTGAATGATTTAATACCTGATGTTACGCAGCGGAATGCGATTTAAATTCACCGGGTGACCTTGAGTCAAATGAAGAGCAGAAAGAGGAGGAAAAATTTGCCAAAGATGGTCATACGCGAATGTATTGAAGAGAGGATTCAGATGCCGGCAAACTTACTCGAAAAGGTATCAACAGGATTGCCTTTTATGGAATCGTCTCCTGCGATCCAGCACGTACTACCAAAACCTCGTAGGTTTGTTAGAACGATAAATTTTGAACTACATTTTCACCCATTTCACCACCTGTTGGTAAACGTTGTTCAAAATGGAAAGAAGATAAAAACCCTTGGGAAGGCTTTCAAAAGCGGTCAGCGGCAAGTGGTTATCGCCCTCAAAAAGATGGGTTTTTGCTGAAACCAGTCGGCCATCCGGGCTGCTCGCACGGAGTTCAACGTCCATTTCTTTTGAGGAAAAAACAGAAAGCACAGCATTCCCCAAAGAGGGGTTAGGCTCTATTCTTATACCAGAAAAACCGGACTCCGGCTCAGAAGCCGCTACGCTTGGGTCAAGCACCGTGATGCGTACACGACGGATGTCCTCCTTGAAAACTTTCACTTGAGGAATGATCACGAGGTTATCTGTTTGTACGGTCGTCTGGCCGCTTTGCAAGGTGTTGCCGTTGGAAACATCTTTCACCGACCAGTTCAGCAATTTCCCAGTTAATGGCTTGAATTGTCGCGGTTTGCGAATGGCAACATCGGCGGTCAAATTATTCACCGGGCAGTTATCATTCCCAAAAACGGCATTGGATTCTAGCCACACTACCGTTGACCAACCACCCGGCGCGTCAATAATATTGTCCCAATCCCAGCGATGGTATCCGCCCCAGGTGCCCCAATCATCGCCCACGCCATTGGGGCCGGTGCCGGGAGTGCCGTCGCCTGGGTCGTTGTTTTGCGGGTCGAGGCGGTGGTTGAAAAAAGCAGGAAAAGACACGTCGGACCGAAAATGTGTTTCTTCGTAGGCGATATCGTCCACAATGGTTTGTTGGGTTGGCGAGTTGCCATTTATCCAATGGTCATTATAATCTGGGCCGGTATCGGGGCCATGTGATCGTTCGCTCCAATTGAGTTGTGCGCCCCAGCCGAGGGAATCAGCTCTGCAGTAATTTTCCACTACAA